>CALJEX010000093.1 GCA_938074525.1 uncultured Gammaproteobacteria bacterium | reverse complement strand
TGTTTTTTCAGATAGCTCTGCGGGGAGCGCAGGTAATACTCTATCGGCTGCTTCGATAATAGTGATTTTAATATTTTCTTGGTGCAATTCGTCTATGCCAAATTTAATAAGTTGCTCGAATGCTTCATGTAATTCAGCCGACAACTCCACACCAGTGGCACCTGCACCAGCAATGGCAACTTTAAGTTGGCCTTCACGTAGAGGGCTAGTTTGAGCATGGGCAGTGTAAGCATTACGTAGTAATTCATGATGAAATGCTTCAGCTTCAGCACTTGTATCAAGGAATAGACAGTGTTCTTTTACACCCTTGATGCCAAAGTCATTGGTTTGGCTGCCAACTGCAAAAATTAATGTGTCATATTTAAAGGATCGACGAGGAATGTATTCAATGCCATTTTTATCTAAGGTAGGTGCTAATGAGATTTCTTGTGCATCACGGTTTAACGTGTCCATGCGTCCAATTCTGAAGATGAAATGATTTTTATAAGCTAATGCTGGATAGCTTACCTCGTCTTCATAAGTGTTCAATGTTCCTGCTGCCACTTCGTGTAGCAGTGGTTTCCACACATGAGTGAGTTCGCTGTCTACAAGAGTAATTTTGGCTTTACCTTTTTTGCCAAGCTTGTTGCCTAGTTTGGTGGCCAGTTCTAAACCGCCAGCACCGCCGCCGACAATAATAATATGATGCAAATCCGTTGAGTCTTTCATTCCGTTAAATATAGTGAGCTATGGTTAAGCAAGGTTAATAATAATTGGAGGTTATCCTCGCTCTGAGTAAAATCTTTAGGCTGAAGCATAATTTGATTGCAAAGCAATGCTATCAGCTCGTTGCTATTTGGCTGGGTTTCAATAACATGCCCATCAACGAAAAGAGTATTATGTTTAGCTTCTGTTTTAAAAGCAAAACGAGAACCTTCGTTTCTGGCCAAACAATAGTTTGAGGCAAGCTGGCTTTTTAACTCTGTAAGCGAATATGCATGCTCTGACTGTTGAAATTCCAAATCGTTCACGTGTTGATACTTTGGTGTTGTAATGTAACGACCAAACCAATCGCTGATGGCTGCTGAATCTTGGACATAGTCTGAAATTATCTGCTGAAATTTCTCGATAGTGTGAATGCTTATCTCTCCAGTATTTCTTTGTGCAGTGAGGTCAGGGTCTTGGTAACGTGAAGATTCAGTCAGTCGATCGCCTAGATAGTCAGTATATTCGCGTAATATTTCACTATGCGCAGGTGTGCGAAAACCGACTGAACAGGTGATGCAGCCATCACCTTGTGCGATGCCATTGTGCCCGATCCCGGGAGGTAGATATAAAATGTCGCCAGAGTCTAACACCCAGCTGTCTGTGGGATGGAAATCCTTAAGAATTTTTACTGGTAGATTTTCTCGTATAGGAGAAGATTCGTCATAGCGTCCACCTACTTCCCATTTGCGTTGCCCGCTAGCCTGCACTAGGAAGACATCGTAATGATCGAAGTGAGGCCCTACGCCGCCGCCTTTGTTGGCGTAGCTCATCATTAGATCATCAATACGCCAACGAGGAATGAAATTGAATAACTCTAATAGTTCGGCCGCTTTGGGCACACAATGGTCGACAGCTTGAACAAGTAGTGTCCAGTCTGTCTCAGGTAATGCTGAAAATATTTCGTCATTGAATGGACCATGTTGCAGATCCCATGAGTCTCCATCTCTTATAATCAATCGTGATTCAACAGCATCTTCACAAGCGAGTCCTGCAAGTACATCTGCATCCACGGGCGATTCGATCTGGGGCAGTGCATTACGAATTAATAATGGTTTTTTCTGCCAGTATTCCGAGAGAAAAGTGTTTAAAGACATACCAGCTAATGCAGTGGGATTCATATTTAAAATGTCCTGTTACTATGCATGTGGTTTGCTTTTGAGCATTTCAATGTGTGGTATACCATCTTCTAAGTAGCTTTCAGATGTTTGGTTAAAGTGAAAAGCTTCATAGAATTTCTTTAGATGAGCTTGAGCACTAACTTTAATGTCATGATCTGGCCATAGTATAGTTATTTGTTCCAGACATTTATCCATTAGTATAGAACCAATGCCTTGCAGACGTAGGGAAGCATCGACGGCGAAGCGTCCAATGCTGCTCTCTGGGTAACTTACGCCTGGGGGTAATAATCGCGCATAGGCGACTATTATTGAATTTTGGTAGGCGATTAGGTGATGGGTATTAGTCACGCGATCTTTTTCGTCTAGCTCTGGGTAAGGACAGCTTTGTTCAACGACAAAAATATTCACACGAAATTTAATCAGATCATACAATTGATTATTATCAAGCTGTTCAAATTGCTTACATTTCCATTCCAGTTGTTTCATGTTAGTTTGCTGTTAAGGCGTTTCGGTGATTGTTTCATCATCAAGTAGATTCAATTGAATATCAACACCCGTTATTAAATAGAAACTATGAAATACAGATTGCTAGAGTAATAATTTTGTCCTTCGGAGTGGGGTCGAAAAGTTACGCAATATACGATATCACTCCGGATCATTGAAATAATATTGAGATTAACCAAATACATAATTAAAGGCATAAGCTTGCTGACTAATCATTGCGCACATTAATAAATATTATAAAATATGAAATACCAGCTAGTTATTCAATTCCCCGTCACTGAAGATTTCGATTTTGACTCAATTATAGCGCTTGAAACGCGATTAACCCTTGAAATGGGTGAAGGATATATTGTTGATGGACATAATTTTGGTGCCGGTGAAATAAATATCCTGATACAAACAGACGATCCTGAAGCAGGATATGAAAAAGCATTTGATATGGTTAATGTCGATCTGATTCAAACCTTGAGAGTAGCCTATAGAGAAAAAGATACGAACATGTTTACTTGGTTATATCCAGCTAATAATAAAGATATATTTTCGATTCAATGATTCTGTATAAGGAGGGATTAAGCGCGATAGCCATTGTGCTCACGTTCGTCGCATTTGTTCCTTATATAAGAGCTATATTAAGCAATCAAATAAAGCCTCATGTTTTTTCCTGGGTGATATGGAGTATTAGTACTCTGGTTGTATTTTTTGCACAAGTGGAAGATGGTGCTGGTGTTGGCGCTTGGTCTACAGGGGTGTCAGGAAGTGTAACGGTGTTTATTGCCTGTTTAGCTTATTGGAAGCGAGCTGATATTGGTATAACCAAGCTTGATTGGTTGTTTTTAACCGCTGCGCTGGTTTCGTTGCCAGTATGGTATTTTACATCTGATCCATTATGGGCTGTGGTCATTCTCACAATGGTAGATGTGCTAGGGTTCGGGCCGACAATAAGAAAAGCATATTCATTCCCTTATTCTGAATCGCTAATTTTTTTCATGATATTCGCGCTGCGGGATTCCTTGGTGATAGCGGCATTAGAAAATTATTCACTAACGACAGTGCTATTCCCAGCCTCAATTGTCATATCATGTACTACGCTAAGCATGATGGTGATATACAGGAGAAAGCAATTGATATGAAAGTTTTGATAACTAGCTTGTTGTTATTGGCTGTCGGCATTGCTTTTATAATTTTAGAAAATATTTTTTATCAGTATGTTGATAAAGATGGAGTATTGCACGAAAGTCTTTTTCTTCCTTTGGGGTTCATTTTTATTTTATGCGCTGGAATAGGATTAGTGTTTGTGTTGGCAAAAACATTAATGAAGAATCGCAACAAGAAATTTTAATGGTGGGCAGAAAAAATTATAGTTAAACAGTCTGCAAATCATGCAGTAAACGAAAGAACTTATTTGGTATGAATTCACGCAATAATGGCTACTAAGTTTCTTCAATCTTTAGAGAGATACATTTAAGTGAGTTGCTATGAGTGCGCATGACTAAGCTAGTATTGTTTAATAAGCCCTATGATGTGTTAAGTCAGTTCACGGATGGGAATGGACGCAAGACATTAGCTGATTATATTTCAGTTAAAAATGTTTATGCAGCGGGGAGATTGGACAAAGACAGCGAAGGATTATTGCTGCTGACAGATAATGGAAAACTGCAGCATGAAATAGCCAGTCCGGATAAGAAATTAGCAAAGCGTTATTGGGTGCAAGTCGAAGGTGAGGTTAGTGATAAAAAGATCAATTTATTAAAGAAAGGCGTGAAGTTAAAAGATGGCATGACTAAGCCCGCTGAAGTTATTTGTATTGCTGAACCAGATAACTTATGGCTGAGGAATCCACCAGTGCGATTTCGAAAAACTATACCTACGCAATGGCTAGAAATTGCCATTAGAGAAGGTAAAAATCGCCAAGTACGGCGAATGACTGCTGCTGTGGGTCACCCAACGTTAAGATTAATTCGATATCGAGTGGGGGCATGGAGCCTAGAAGGACTATTGCCGGGCGAAAGCAGAATACTTGAAGGCAACATTTCTCTATAATGATACCCACACAGCACTCAATATCTATGTGTAATTATTTTGGAGATTTGTATGCAGGTTGATAATAAATCCAGTGCCTTTATTTTAGGGTTTTTTATATTTTTAGGACTGGCGGCGTTAGGATATTTTGTTGCCACGGCTGCGATTGATTTTAAACAATATGATCGTAGTGTGACGGTGAAAGGCTTGTCAGAGCGTGAATATAAAGCAGATATAGTTATATGGCCGATAGAGTTCACGTTAGCTGAAAATGACTTGGAGAAATTGTATAGGACCATCGATAGTCATACTTTTAAAATTAAGTCTTTTTTAGAAGTTAATAATATTGCTTCTGATGAGATTTCATTTTCATCACCATCAATAACGGATAAAACTGCTCAACAATACGGTGGTGGACAAGCGCCGCGTTACCGATATTCTGCTATCCAAACTGTCACTGTTTATTCGAAAAATATAGACGCAGTGCGCGCTATTATGAGTAAGCTTTCGGAATTAGGTAAACAAGGTATCGTTTTTTCAGGTGGTGGTTATCAGTATCAAACAGAATATATTTTCACCCGCTTAAATGAAGTTAAGCCAGAAATGATAGAAGAGGCCACGCGTAAAGCACGAGAAGTGGCAGAGAAGTTTGCTAGTGACTCTGAAAGCAAATTGGGCAAGATTAAAAATGCATCACAAGGCCAGTTTAGTATTTATCCGCGCGATAAAAATAACCCACATATCAAGAAAGTACGCGTAGTCTCCACCGTTCAATACTATCTTTCTGATTAATACATATAACTAATCTTATGAGTAAATATAGTTTTCCTTATGTTGCGCTGGCGATGGGTATTTTCTTCATGCTGGTAGTGACGATTGGTGGACAATTGGGAGAAGGTGGATCGACTAAACTGCCTTTGCTTACATTGTTAGTTGTGAGCGAGTTTGCATTTTTTCTATGCTTAATTGGCGCTTATCTGAGTCTGCGGCGAATAATTGATCTGGGTTTTACCTCAATCCATGCTGTGGTCGGTGCGAGTTGTGTAATATTGGCCGTGCGTTTTTTGATGTTAGGCTTGGCATTTTGGCCGCTGTAATCACTGTAACTACAGTTATTGACTAGTGATTAATTTCCCCAAGTTAGGCGCTACCTCTCTGGCATTAATTGCAGGAAATTTAGTTCCAATTATTGGTGTGCTATTTTTTGACTGGCAACTATTCCCACTTATTCTATTGTACTGGTTGGAGAATGTGGTAATTGGCGTGTTTAATGTCTTCAAGATGTTGACTTGTTCAGGTTCAGAATCTTTCCTGCAAAGAGTGGTTATGACGGTTTTTTTCTCAGTTCATTATGGAATGTTTTGCTTTGGTCATGGAACATTTATAGTCGATTTATTTGGTGGTGAATTGGATTCTATTCCAGCAGCATTTCAGATTATTATGCAAAATGGTTTGCAGTTAGCCTTAATAGCGTTGGTGGTTAGCCATGCCTTCTCTTTTTTGCAAAACTACTTAATACGCGGTGAGTTCAGGGAAATGTCTGTTTCTGATGTGATGTTTTCACCGTATAAAAGAATTATTGTTTTACATGTATTTATTATCTTTGGAGGTATAGCGTTACAAACATTTGGTGTCACTCAAATTGGCTTAATTATGTTAGCTGGTGTGAAAATAGTAGCTGACCTAATAGCGCATAAAATTGAACATAAGAAGAGATGGGTAGAGTGAGTGCGGTATTGAAGAATAGTATACCTATAGTGAAATATTTGGGTAAGCAGGATTACGGCGTTATGCATAAAAAGATGCATGAATTTACTGATGCCAGAGATGAAAATACAGATGATGAAATTTGGTTTTTACAGCACGAGCCAGTATTTACCTTAGGTCGTAATGGCAATAAGAGTAATTTTTTAGTTAATTCTGATATCCCCTTGGTGCATTCTGATCGAGGTGGCGATGTTACCTATCATGGTCCTGGCCAATTGCTTGTGTATTGTTTGATGGATTTAAAACGACTACGGTTAGGCGTTAAAGCATTGGTATATGGTCTTGAAGAAGTCACTATTCAATACTTGTCAGCATTTGATATGCTGGGAGAGCGAATCAAAAGTGCGCCTGGTGTGTATGTGCATGGAAATAAGTTGGCTTCGCTCGGATTGCGCGTTCGAAAAGGCTGTTCATTTCATGGATTAGCAATAAATGTTAATATGGATACAAAGCCCTTCACTTACATAAATCCCTGTGGACTAGAAGGTATGAAAGTTGTTCAGCTATCGCAATTAGGAATTAATGAAAATTGCGAAGAAGTTGCATCAATGCTATCAAATCTAATCGTTAAACAATTCTATCAATGAGATGAGCACAAGCAATAAACAACGTGGTGAAGATAAGGTATCGCGCATACCCATAAAAATTGTTCCATCAGAAACGATGTTGCGTAAGCCTGAGTGGATTCGGATTAAAGTGACTCACTCAGCAAAAGTAGCTGAGCTGAAGAAAACAATCAAAGATAATGAGCTTTATACTGTATGTGAAGAAGCCTCTTGCCCTAATCTAAATGAGTGCTATGCCCATGGCACAGCGACCTTTATGATTCTTGGAGATCTGTGTACACGTAGATGCCCTTTTTGTGATGTAGCCCATGGACGGCCATTAGCGCCTGATGAAAATGAGCCTGTCAAGCTGGCTAAAACTATTCAGATGATGCAATTGAAGTATGTGGTTATTACATCAGTGGATCGTGATGACCTCAAGGATGGCGGAGCTACTCATTTTCAACAATGCATTAAACAAGTACGCCAGCTAAATCCTAATATTGAAATTGAAGTATTAGTGCCTGATTTTCGCGGACGTATGGAAAAAGCATTGGCTGCATTGCAAGTGGAACTACCAGATGTGTTTAATCACAACTTAGAAACAGTACCGCGTCTTTATAAGCAAGCTCGGCCAGGAGCGGACTATCAATGGTCATTAAAGCTAATTCAGCAATTTAAGCAGGCCAATAATAATGTGCCTACCAAGTCTGGGATTATGCTAGGTTTGGGTGAAGAGTTAGACGAAGTGCGTGAAGTAATGAGAGATTTGCGTGCACATGATTGTGATATGTTGACGTTAGGTCAGTACTTGCAGCCCTCAAAACATCATCTGCCAGTCATTCGTTATGTCACTCCAGATGAGTTTGACCAGTTGCGCGACGATGCTTTGGAGATGGGTTTTTCAAACGTAGCTAGTGGGCCAATGGTGCGTTCTTCATATCATGCAGATCAGCAAGCAGCTGGAATTGGGTGAATAATTTTTCTCAATACTAATTACACAGAGCATGCTTATTTGCTTTATGTAGACGGCTACCAGTACCAACATCAAACCATGCGCCGGTAAATAATTCAGCGCTTATATTATTACTGCTAATGCAGTGACGAATTGTATTTATTAATGGAAAAGCTCTTTTTTCATGAACGAATAATTTTGGATCCATATAAGCTACGCCGCTATAGGTAAGGCGTTGTTCGCTAGGGTGGCTCAAATTTAATTCTTCACTGGAAAAATCACCGTCGGTATTATGCTCCGGGTTGTTGACCATAAATAAATGTATTTGCGAGTTATTGAATTTGAAGTTTATATCAAATGGGATTCGGCAATAAATATCGGCGCTGATGACTAGAATGGGTTCGTCACCTAGTAAAGTAAGCGCGTAAGAAATTCCTCCGCCTGTTTCTAAAGCACGTTTACCTTCGTTGGAGTAACTAATAGGTATATTGTATCTAGAACCATCACCTAGGTAACGGCGAATTTGTTCACCTCTGTATGCAGTATTAATAACGATAGATTCAAATCCAGCAGAGGCAAGTTTGCTGATGTGGTGTTCAATGAGTGTTCGTTTGCCGACTCTGATTAGGGGCTTAGGCATTTTATTAGTGAGTGGTTGCAGGCGTCTGCCGCGGCCAGCCGCAAGAATCATGGCTTTCATAATAGCTTGGTAATAAATGTATGAAATGGTTTTAATTCATCGTACTTGTCGCTGACTGTGAGTACGTAATTTATTGTGCGAGGAATATCGTTCATGTAAGAAGGTTTATTGTCACGGTAATTAAGTCGCGAGAAAATACCAATAGCCTTTAAGTGTCGCTGCATTCCCATCAAGTCAAACCAGCGCTTAAATTGAGAATGGCCATATTGCTCGGGCAGCATGTTTATGAATTGTTTTAGCCATAAGTCTATTTTTTGTTGTGGCCAATCAATATAGCAATCTTTTAGTAGAGAAACTAAGTCGTAAGTGATTGGGCCAACAACAGCATCCTGAAAGTCAATCATTCCTAGATGGTTTTCATCTAATACCATTAAGTTTCTAGAATGATAGTCGCGATGCACAAATACTTGTGGCTGCTCTAGGGCATTCGCTTCTAGTAATTGATAAGTAGATGTTAAGAGGGTTTTGTTTTCCTCGGTCAGTGTGTAGCTTAAATGTTTATTTAAGAACCAGTCGGTGAATAAGCCCATTTCTGTTTGTAGAAGCTCGCTGTTGTAACTAGGCAACTGGGAAGGATCGACTTGCTGAAGATCTACAATATAGTTCATTGCAATGGCGTAAAGATGATCAGCGGAATTTTTGTTTAAGCTGTTATGAAGTAACTGATCCCCAAAATCCTGCTGCACATAAAAGCCATCATCAGAAGAAACATAAATTTTTGGAGCAGGTAATTTATTGTCTGCCAATAGTAAAGCAATATCGATAAATCGTTGGCTGTCTTCCTTTTCTGGTGGTGCATCAACAGCAATTAAAGAGATTTGGTCAAAACCCATTTCATTTTTAGCGATAAATCTAAAGTATCGTCTGAAACTTGCGTCACCAGACACCGTAGAAAAAGAGTTCTCAACTACATCGAATAGAGAATTAATCCAATCTTGTAATAGTTTGGCGCGTTTGTCGGTCGTATGGTTCATGCTGGTGCGATTAGTAACACAGAAGTGTATTGGTTTTAAAAAAGGTTTAACTTTGAGTGAATTATGCGACTATTCGTTTAAATAAATTAGAAATATGCCGATATGTATAACTAGTCAATTATAAGTCAGTTTTGTAATCAAGTTGTCGTAAATTCCTATCTGTTGGAGAAACACATGAAAGCATCCGAGTTGTTTATTAAATGTATTGAAAATGAAGGGGTTGAGTATATTTTCGGGATCCCCGGCGAAGAGAATCTGGATGTCATGGATGCCTTGCTCGACAGTAAGATCAAGTTTATCACTACTCGCCATGAGCAAGGTGCAGCATTCATGGCTGATGTATACGGCAGGCTGACAGGAAAAGCCGGCGTATGTTTAGCTACGCTCGGGCCTGGTGCGACTAATCTGATCACTGGCTTTGCTGATGCAGATATGGATCGTGCGCCAATTGTTGCAATTGCCGGACAAGGCGCCACCACACGCATGCACAAAGAGAGTCATCAAGTATTGGATTTGGTCAATCTATTTGAGCCAATCTCGAAGTACAGTACGCAAATTCGTGCAGCACAAATTATTCCTGAAATTGTTAGAAAGGCATTTAAAGATGCACAGATGGAAAAGCCGGGAGGTAGTTTCATCGATTTCCCTGAGAATATTGCCGGTTCACAGATGACGATGGAAAAGCAGCCTTTGAAAGTGCAAGCGCCAACTCACCCTGTTCCTCCCGTAGAAAAAATTAAGCAAGCCGCTGATGTCATCAGCGAGTCTAAAAACCCAATTATTATGGCCGGTAACGGTGTTATTCGAAGTGGTGCTTCTGACCAGTTAGTGAAATTTGCTGAAAAATTAAATATAGCAGTTGCGACCACTTTTATGGCAAAAGGCACTATGCCTTCATCGCATGCTTTATCGTTAGGAACTGTGGGCTTGCAAGCTAAAGATTATGTGGCTTGTGGTTTTGAAAAATCTGATGTCATTATTTGTGTCGGATTTGATATGGTCGAGTTTCATCCTCATATTTGGCACAAATATAAAGATAAGAAAATTATCCATGTTGATATGAGTCCTGCAGAAGTTGATGAGCACTATATTCTTGAAGTCGGTGTGGTGGGTGATATTAAAGCTGGCTTAGAAGGAATATCGCAAATTGCAAAACCTCACGTGGGAGGTTTCAATGCTGAGTTGCGTGAAACAATTGTCGGTGAATTGAATGAATATGCTAATGACACAGGTTTTCCAGTTAAACCGCAGAAAATAATTTGTGATTTACGTGCGGTATTGAATCCCGAAGATGTTGTGGTGTCAGATGTGGGTGCACATAAAATGTGGATGGCTCGTATGTATCAAGCAGAAAAGCCTAATACTTGCATTATTTCCAATGGTTTTGCCTCTATGGGAATAGGTGTGCCGGGTGCAATTGCAGCTAAGATGGTCAACCCAAATGCAACAGCCTTGACCGTAACAGGTGATGCTGGATTCATGATGAATTCTCAAGAGATTGAAACAGCACTGAGGTATAAAATTCCTATTATTATTTTGATTTGGAGTGATAGTGAATATGGGCTAATCAAGTGGCATCAAATGCGTAAAATGGGGCGTCCTAGTAATATTGAATTTACTAACCCTGACTTTGTGAAGTATGCGGAAAGTTTTGGCGCAAAAGGTTACCGAGTTAATAGTGCGGAAGAACTTGTTCCTACCCTTAAGCAGGCTATTGCTGACGATACCGTAGTCATTATTGATTGCCCAGTTGATTACTCTGAAAACATGAAGCTTACAGAAGAACTAAGTCGCTTAGTGACTGGTGTTGCCCCAGAGTAAAGTAGAGTAATTATGAATGAAGAGCTTAAAGTTATGATTCCTGGTGCTGTTGGCACTGGTGATAAAATCACAGTGGTTGCACCTTGGGACTTAACGCCGATTGCAGAAGTGCCCGTTGCTTCTGCAGATGATGTGGATAAAGCTTTAAGCTCTGCATATAAGATTTTTCGTGATCGTGATCGTTGGTTGTCAATTCCAAAGCGAATTGATGTGCTGGAAAAAACAGCAGAATTGATGCAGCAACAAGCTGAGCATTTAGCCTTGGAGGCTGCGAGAGAAGGTGGCAAGCCATTAATAGATTCTCGTGTGGAGGTCGCACGCGCAATTGATGGCGTAAAAAATTGTATAGAAGTGCTCCGTACTGAAAGCGGCCGTGAAATTCCAATGGGATTAAATGCGTCATCGCTTAATCGTTTGGCGTTTACCCATAAAGAACCCATTGGGGTTGTCGTCGCAGTCAGTGCTTTTAATCACCCACTTAATTTAATCGTGCATCAAGTGGGCCCTGCGATTGCAGCAGGTTGTCCAGTGATTGTTAAGCCTGCTGAAGATACACCATTGTCATGTTTTCGTTTTGTGCAAATTTTACGTGATGCCGGCCTACCAGAAGAATACTGTCAAGCATGTGCAGTGAGCGATCATTCGGTGGCAGAAAGACTTGTGACAGATGAACGTGTAGGATTTTTCTCATTCATTGGTAGTGGCAGAGTCGGTTGGATGTTGCGTTCTAAGTTAGCACCAGGTGCGCGTTGTGCTTTGGAGCACGGTGGTGTGGCCCCAGTGATTATTGATTCAACAGCTGATCTTGATGATACTTTGCCGCTAATTGCAAAAGGTGGTTTTTATCATGCAGGCCAAGTGTGTGTGTCTGTACAGAGAGTATTTGCACCACGCGCAATGGCTAATGAAGTGGCTGAGCGGTTAGCTAGCTTTGCTAAACAAATGAAGATAGGTGATCCAACACTGGAGTCTACAGAAGTAGGTCCGCTAATTAGAACTCATGAAGTTGACCGGGTTAAGTCCTGGGTGGATGCTGCAATAGCAGAAGGCGCAACTAAAGTATGTGGTGGTAATGCGCTATCAGAGACTAGTTATGAGTGCACGGTGTTACTAGAGCCATCGATAGACTCACAAATAAGTACCCAAGAAATTTTTGGCCCTGCGGTTTGTGTGTATGGATATGATGATGTTGAGCACGCTATTGCACAAGCAAATAGTCTACCTTATGCTTTTCAAGCATCAGTATTAACTCAGAACTTAGATTTTGGTTTGCACTGCAGTCGACGCTTAGATGCGGCTACAGTGATGATTAATGATCACACTGCATTCCGTGTTGATTGGATGCCGTTTGCCGGCATTCGACAATCTGGATTAGGTGTAGGGGGAATACCCTACACCTTTGAAGATATGCAAATAGATAAACAGATTATTATGCGATCCAAAGAGCTATAATAAGATTGTAAGTAGTATTAATTTCTACTCTGTACGGCTCCTTCGATTGATGTAATCGTTGAACTCAAATGTAGTAATAGTTCTATCATCATTTTTGTCATATTTAGCAAAAACTTTTTTATTGCCAAGATTGTAGATGCTATTTGCTTCTTTTATATCTAGGTATCCGCTACGATTTAAATCCCCGCTCCAAAATAATGCTTCTTTATAGCTTAAGCCTCCACCTAAAGAAAAAGCTTGTGCGGTAAGGATGTTGGATAATACGACTATCATTAACCCTATATTTTTCATGTTTATTTCTCCTGGCTTTGGCTCTCTATTAGACCTCGTGCCTTGATTATTTCTTACAATGTAAAATAGTGAGTATAAATATGCATACAATGATTATGAAGTTGTACAGCGCTGTATTTTATATAGATATGAATATTCGTTTATTTTTTGGATTTAATGTATACGCGTGAATTTCTCTGGTAATTAAAAGTTTTCTGTTTAGTAACTGGTAGCTCATCTATGGTTGATTTGCGATAACCACGTTCACGAAACCAATGTAATGCTTTTGTGGTGAGTACAAACACGGAGTTAAGCCCTAAAGACCATGCTTTTTGCTCGAGATGCTTGAGTAAACGATTGCCATGACCTTCCTTCTGAAAGTCAGGGTGGACTGCTAAACATGCGATTTCACCAATGTTCTTTTGCTTTAGCGGATGCAGTGCGCCACATGCAATGACAAATCCATCGCGCTCAACAACATCATAGTTATGAATTTCCAGTTCGATTTGCTCATGTGTGCGATGCACTAGTATTTCTTGTGCTTCTAATGGCTCGATCAAAGAAATAATGCCGCCAACATCTTCAATCGTTGCCGGTCGAATATCATTATAGTGTTCGGCAGTGATGAGTGTGCCGGCACCATCATGGCTATAGAGTTCTTGTAATAAAGCACCAGGAACATCTATGCTAAGTAAGTGCACGCGTTGTACTCGGTTCAGGCAAGCATTGATTGCAAACTCAATATGTTGTTTTAGTGTTTTGCTTAAAGTTTTACGTCGAGACAACAATTCCTGTGCACTATTTAGTGTGAGGAATTTAATACGTTGCTTGCGGCTATTCTGCAATGTTTTCTCATCCATTAGAAAAATGAGCTTTTCTGAAGGCATACTAGCTGCAACGGTGGTGGCAACATCATATTCATCAAGGTAAAAGCACTCACCGCTAGGGGAATAGCCTAGTGATGAAAGCAATACAATATTGCCATGGCCAAATTGATCCTGAATAGCTTGAGTGTCAACTCGGCGTACTTCACCATGAAATTGAAGATCAATGCCATCAACGACACCAGAAGGTTTGGCATGCACAAAATTACCTGACACAGTGGTGAGTTTCATGCCCGCCATTGGGGTGTTTACTAGTCCTGTTGAAAACAGTGATTCAATACGAGATTGTAATTCGCCGATTTTATGTTGAACCTTGAGTAATTTTTTAGGGTCTATCACAGGTCTATTAGTTTTACTTAGCGGGAATATGCCGGTGGCATAAACTAATACAAGCTTGATGCCTAAAGTTTGCATCAGCGCTAGGTCCTGGATAAGGGCGGGTAACTGCTCCCCTTCAACTAGGCTGCTAGGGATAGTGATTACAAATACGTTACCTTGGTGCGCATAGATATAAGGTGCGGCACTTCGGAAAGTTTCTATGTCAAATGTTTCCATGGCTAGATTTTGAGTAAATAACGGATAATTTTTCAGGAATTATACTGATTAATTGCTAGAAATGGGCTGTCTATTATGATGGCATGGAAGCTGTGGTAGTATAATTGGCTATTAAATGTATCGATAAAAGCCCATTTTGGGCATGAAAATGGAAGATGAATATATGTTATTTAATAATAAACTGAATGCGGTCAAATTTACTAAAAATCTAGTTATCACGCCCCTATTAATAGCTATGACCGTAGGCTTTTTTAGCACCGTCGCCATTGCAGACGGAGGCATGCCGATCCAAGATACAGTGATCTACACTGTGCCTGACAATTTAGATAGCTTGTCCACCGAAGAGATAGCAGATATGCGTGCTGCACGACAACGGGATTTGGAGAAAACGGCTGCTGATGCTGATGCAGAGCGAAAAGCCGAAGAGAAACTTTTTGGACAATTAATGGATCATGATTTGGTTCGTTTAAGTATTGCAGATGTTATTTCTGAAATGATAGCTGATTATAAAATTGATGGTGAATTTAAAGAGACGTTGTTAGGTTATCAGTCTACTTTTGTGGTCGACATGATGGAAAATCGTAAAGTAGTACATAATCTTGAAGACTATCCATCTTATGATTTTAGATTTGCAGCAGTTTATATGTCTATGCTGTACGCATTTCAAAAGTACCCAGATTTCTATGAGCAATTGAAAGTGGATATGGTGAATGAAGAAACTTCAATTGGTAGTTATAAGAAGACGCTTGATGATTCTTATGCCAGCGTTATAGAAGCGCGCGCTGAGATGGATATGATTAAGTCTGGTAGTGATCTAAAGAAAGTGATTGCTGCGCTTGATAGTGAGTTAGCAAAACGTTCAAATTAATTTAAAACGGCATGGATAGGAATTTTCAATTTCTATCCATGCATGTAGCTTTAATTTTCTGTTAGAAAGATATTCCTACTGTTACAAAAGCATTGATACCTGGTCCAGGTAAACGTTCTCCTACATCGACACCATTATCTGCTACACGATTAAATCCATTTAAGTGATCGGTGTATTCTTTGTCTAGCAAGTTTTCAACGCCTGCTTGAATAGATAAGTTAGACGCGCTCGCTGGTGTATATTGACCATAAAGATTAATTAAGCCATAGCCTGGAGTAGAGTCATTATTATTGTTTGGGTTTGCAGGATCATCTGTTAACTCGTCTGAGATTTTAGTTTGTCTTGCAACCACAA
Source organism: uncultured Gammaproteobacteria bacterium (assembly GCA_938074525.1). Classification (GTDB taxonomy): domain Bacteria; phylum Pseudomonadota; class Gammaproteobacteria; order UBA4575; family UBA4575; genus UBA1858. The sequence goes on along the minus strand of CALJEX010000093.1, from coordinate 30,847 downwards.
CTCCTTCAATGGTTGCAGACCCATTACCGAAGTTACGAGTTAATGCGGCACTTGCACGTGGCGGCGCAATATGAAATAAATCATCATTCACATCACGTCGTTTGCCTCGTACGTAACTTGCTTGTCCTGATACTAACCATTGTTGATTAATCTGGTAACCCCAATCAGTATCAAAGCCATATATTTCAGCCTCCACGTTAGCAAATTGTAACGGTGTTGAGTCTCCATTAGCGTTACCGCTAACACCAATAATAGGAGCATTAAATGCATTTGCTTCTACTGCGACACCTTGTATGTAGTTATTAATACGTTGGTAGTGAACTCTTGGGTTAAAGTATGCTTTCGTATTAGCCCAATCTAAGCCAAGTTCAAATTGGTTTGCCCATTCGGGATCAAGATCAACATTACCGATGTAATTATTGCCATCACCTAAACCTGCGTTTACATTTAACGGAATCCATTGATAACGCTCAATATAGCTAGGTGCACGAGACTTTCGAGCAAAGCCCGTGATTAAAGTGAATTCGTCATTCAGTGGGTAAGCAAGTTTAGCTACTAAATCTAAATTATGGTCTGTCTTGGAGCGGTCTGATGCATTGAAGCGATCTTGTAATGCGACGGCGGGAGGAAGTACTGCTGGCATAATACTAATCTCATCTGCATCATTTTTGACACGTTGGTAACGTGCGCCAAACTCAATCTCAAATGAACTAATATTTCCTTGCCACTCGGTGAATGCGCCTAAGTGATTCGCTTCAGCATTATTAAAATTAACTACTTCAAAAGGCGCGAAGTCTGGGTCGGTAATCACAGAGTTATGATCTGCGTTATGACCATCAACACCAAAAGATAGTGTGCCATTATTTAGGTCTCTGCTTAAAGTTAGTGAGGCACCAGTATCATCTGATCCAACATCTACTAATCTTCTATCTTCATCCGCGAAAGGAGGTAATGCTATGTTAGAAAAATCAGGTGCAGGACGTAAATCAAAATTTTTCATTTGATGTTCGATATCAGTGTGGAAGACGTCAACTTCTACTATGAAATTGTTGATTTCCCCAATATATCCAGCATTATAAATTTCAGTATGGAAAAAGTTAGGATCTAAAGGAAGCGAAGGCGTGCCTGTATCTTTAGAGCTGACATAGCGAGCATCGAATGAAAATTCATGTGCTCCAGTTTTAAATCCATAACCAGCACCAATGCTGTCACGTTCATACTTAGTGCCATCGACATCGCCACCACCTGAGCGAAAATCATTGCCGTCATCTCTGCTGCCAGTGACGTGAAAACGATGTTGATTGTTAGAGATTCCGATAATACCGCCGGCGTTGTAACCTGAATCTACAGTGTGACCAGAAACGACAGCATCCCCATCAAGTGAAAATTTATCTGATTGAGAAAACTTACTTGTCTTTTGTTTAACTCTAACGGTGGTGCCTAAAGTTGAGCCATTGCTAACTGAATCTATTCCACGTTTTACTTCGAACGATTCAACTAGTGTGTTGGGTGCATAGTGTAAAGGAGGATCCATCCAGTTAGGCCCACCACTTTCAATACGAATACCATCAATGAGTACATTCATTCTAGGGCCAAAAATTCCTCGGTAATATGTTTGGCCGCTGATTGCACCGTTACTATGGACGCCACCGCCAGGAACCTTCTCCATTAGTGTGGTGACATCAGTTTCTACAGTATTTGGTTTAGAGGAATTAGAACTCTGGATAGCGGTATCTGTGACAGAAATAGGTTGTAGCTCTTCTGCATTAATATTTAACGCGAGTATGCTTAGAGTTATTAATGATGAGGGTAATAAAGTCTTTAGGTGAGACATAATGTCCTGTTTTTAATTAAATTAAGATGCCGTGAGGGTAACAAATAAGAATCATCTTGGGATGTGACAAAATGTCGCATATGTATATGATAGACAAGAGAAATAATAGTTAAATATAGATTACAATCTAGTTTTAGAGAGGACATTTAATTGGTGATAGATTGATGAATAAGCTGCATATATCTTGGTGGGGAAAAGAGGACTCAAACACTCTCAGGATACTGTTTTGGTTTAGAGCTTTCTCAATCTTAGGTCAAATTGCGACATCAGTGCTGGCAAAAGTAATTTTTGCATTCCCTTTGAATGGTTTGGGGATTGCTGCCGTGATCTCTAGTTTAGTGGTAGTGAATATATTTACTTGGTTTCGTTCAACTAAAGTGTCTGATCCAAGCAATTTAGAAATTTTTATTCAGCTATTCATTGATGTGGCGGCATTAACTGCTTTATTTTATTTTGCCGGCGGCGCGACTAATCCATTTGTATCGATGTATCTATTACCTGTTGCTATCATTGCGGTATTACTTCCACAAGCTTGGGTGTGGCTATTGGCAGCAATCAGTATGGCCGCATATTCCTATTTGATGTGGCTATACCCTAATCAACACGCCCACCATAATGGACAATCGTTCACATTACATGTGTTGGGTATGTGGGTGAGCTTTGTTCTAAGTGCAGGCGTGATTGCATTTTTTGTTGTCAAAATGCGCTCAGCCTTACAGCAAAAAGATCAACTCCTTATTTCTATTAGAGAGCGGGCAATTAAAGATGAAAAGTTGGTTTCTTTGGGTGCGTTAGCTGCAAGTACTGCGCATGAAATGGGAACTCCGCTAGGCACTATTCAACTAATCACTGCTGACTTAGAAGAAAACAAAATTAGCCAAGAAGAAATAAATATTCTATTAGAACAAGTAATGCGTTGTAAGCAAGCACTTGCCGAAATGTCTACATCTGCAGGAGGGTTACATGTTGAAGGCGATGGTATGGTTGACTTTGAAGAATTTTTATTATTCCTGTTGGATGATTGGCAGCAAAAAAAATCGGCAGTCACATTGAAGAAAAACATATCAGGTAAAACAAAAGTGGGTGTGGTAGCAGCGAAAACATTATCTAAAGCATTAATTAACCTTTTGGATAATGCTGCAGATGCATCTCCTGATTCTGTTTATGTAGATGCGAGCTGGGAGGATAATGAGGCTCAGTTAACCATTGTTGATCATGGTGAAGGCATCGATCCAAAGATGCTAGCTGATATAGGATCTAAGCCATACTCAAGCAAACCAGATGGAATAGGGTTAGGTGCTTTTCTAGCGCATGAAATTATTCAAAGATTGGGTGGAACTATTAAACTGACTAATAGACCTACTGGTGGTGTTGAAACATTGATCACTTTGCCCGTGCAGCCGCTGAAGTAATTATGAGTAATAGTGTAATTATCGTTGATGATGACATAGCGTTTTGTAGTGCACTGAGTCGTGCATTTGCCAAACGTGATTATTCGATTATTTCTGCGCATAGTATTGCAGAGCTACAAGATATTAATGGCTTGGGCGAAGTTGGTTATGGTGTAGTTGACTTAAGATTGGGTGAAGAGTCAGGACTGAATGCAATAAAATTATTATTAGAAGAAAATCCTAATATAAAAATTGTTATGTTAACCGCATATGCCAGTATTGCCACGACAGTGGAAGCCATGAAGTTGGGCGCGATCAATTATTTGACTAAACCTGCTTCAGTTCAGGAAATTATTGATAAATTATTGCAGTCGCCAGATCAAGAAAATGCACTTATTGAAGAAACACCATTATCAGTAAAAAGATTAGAGTGGGAGCATTTGCAGAAAGTATTATTGGAGCATGATGGGAATATTTCTGCGGCAGCGCGCGCATTGAATATGCACCGAAGAACTTTGCAACGCAAGTTACAGAAACGACCCGTAAAAAGATAAATAAGAAAAGATAAGCCTTAAATTAGTCGAGACAAATTTTATTGATTAACTGTTTATAGAGTTCAATAGCCGAATCAAGCTGTTCGTTTTCAATATATTCATTAGGTTGGTGAGCAACATCGATACTGCCTGGGCCGAGCACAATCGTTTCCATTCCCATTTGAGAGAAGTAAGGTCCTTCAGTGGCAAATACCACTGATTTACTTTGTGCATGTGTTAATTGCTCAGCAATTTTCACGATGTTACTTGTCTTGGGAGTGGATAAAGCAGGAGTACCATCAAATAGGCTGGAGAATTCGCATTCGAGTTTACGTCGTTGAGCGATCTCTAACACCATGTCATGTAGATTTTCTCTGACACTATTAATTTCCATGTCGGGAAGGATGCGCAAATCGTAATGTAATTCACAATGACCGCAAATTCGATTGGGGTTATCTCCGCCATGAATATGGCCTAAATTAAGAGTTGGTTGCGGCACTGCAAAATCTTGGTTAGTGAATTGCTGGCCAAGTGCATCTCTATAATTAAGCATGGTCTGCATAATTTCGTGCATTCCTTCAAGTGCGTTATTACCCAGTGCAGGGTCGCTCGAATGGCCTGATCTACCCACTAAGCGAATGCTATCCATAAAGATACCTTTATGTTGATGCACAGGCTTTAGGTTGGTGGGTTCGCCAATAATGCAATAGGCACCTAATTTGGTTTGATCTCTGAGTAATGCTTTAGCGCCAGACATAGAGCTTTCTTCATCAGCTGTCGCGAGGATAGTTAATGGTTTTTTGAGCTTGTTGAGGTCAATGTTGATTAATGAGGTGATGACTAGTGCGAAGAAGCTCTTCATGTCACTTGACCCCAAGCCATAATAGCGGTTATCGACTTGAGTGAATTTAAACGGATCAAAATTCCATAGACTTTCATCGCATGGGACAGTATCAGTGTGTCCTGATAGCACCAAGCCATCATCACCATTACCTAAGCGAGCGATTAGATTGGCTTTGTCTTTCTGACCAGGGATGTCTTGAATATCAATATCAAAACCAAAGCCATCTAGCCATTCAGCAAGTAAATGGATAACGGTTAAGTTGCTGCTGTCTAAATGAGGATGATTGCTACTAATAGAAGGGCTGGAAATTAATTTTTCCAGCATGTCGTGAGTGGCAGGCGCTTTTGCCATTAACGTAATCTGTCCATTAGAAAACGAACCGGTCTAAGGCGACCAAGCTCCACACGCAAATAATAAGCATGTTACATAAGAATACCGCAGCCGATCCTGCATCCTTTGCTAGGCCCGACAGCTCATGATGCTCAAGCCCAACGCGATCCACCACGTGCTCGATACCAGCATTGAGTAGTTCTACGATCAACACTAGGAATAAAGGAATGATTAATAGTGCGGTTTGTGTGAGTGTTTCACCAAGAAAAAATGCGCCAGGAAACATAACAATGCCGGCGAGTACTTCCTCTCGAAATGCTGCCTCACTTTTCCAGGTGGAAGTGATACCTTTGCAGGAAAAAATAACTGCGTTGCTGATGCGTTTTAACCCAAAAGTAGGTTGCATGAGAATGTTCGCTAACTAGAGAAGAGATTCAGCGGTTTGGTAAACTTCTTTGGCATCTAACACTAAATCATTACTCTCAAATAAACGTCCTATACATGCGCGATGTAATTTAAGTTTCAATGCGCCAACGCCAATGCCGCCAAAAATACGCTTACCAAAACGGTCTTCATTTTTATCCATCATATCGATGCCTTCAAAACCTAATGGCGGTGCTGTATTCACATCAGCGAGTACTTCTAAGGTTGGATGGTTTTGCCAATGATCTGCGCGCAGCAATTGAATACCTGTTTTACCAGCACCAAATACAATATGAGCACTATCAAGTGCAGCAGCGATAGTGTCATCATCAGACGCTACCATTGGCTCTAAGTCGACATCAAATTGTTGTTTCATTAACTCACATGACTGTTGTGAGCGATCAAGCTTACGAGAAGTCAATCTTACATTAGCGCCATTCATTGCTAACATGGCAGCAGCTCGTTGTCCTACAGGACCGGTACCGGCTAATACTACTGCTGTTTTACCCTTAACATCTGTTGAGTTAGTAATAAGCGCAACACCTGCGGCGGCAGTGGTATTACAACCATTGCTATCAAGCATTACTGATACGCGAAACTTCTGAAAAAATATCTTTTGTACAGCAGCAAATAACTCTTGCCCTGCAGCAAGATCGCTACCACCTACGAATAACGCAGTATTCTTTTTGTGCTTAGGAGCACGTGTGTATATGGCGCCTTCGACTAGAGAGTAGCAATTTTCTGGAGTAATCCCGGCTAACTGAGTGACGTGATCTGCACCGCCATCATAAGCGACGACTGAGTCAAACACACTAGGTATAGCATCAGTATCAAAATGATAAAGTAATTTTTTCATAATTTAATTCAGTGTTAATTAAGCGATGCTTGTATGTTTAGCCTGTCCAGCCTAAACCCGCAGCAACACAGTTAATCGACAATAGTAATGGCACCAAATTTGATTGTTGAGATTTTTCACTAGAGTCAGGTGCTCTAAATTGTTGTACTAACTTGACCTGCTCAAGACCAATCTGTTTGATTCCATCAATGCGAGCTACCATCGTGTCATGGAAGTTAGGGAATCGTTTGCAAAGCTCTGCCTCTTGAGTGATTTTTAAAATCATCTGCTCTGTCAACTCGCGTTCCTTTTTAATTAAGTCCATAATTTCTTTGCTATTCTTCTGGTCCTTAACTAATGATGCATATTCATTGGCAACATCAAAATCCGTGAGGAATAACATTTTCTCGACGTTATCAGTAATCAATCTAAAGATAGGGCACTGCTCAAACATCTCGTGCAACATAGTAAGGCCTTGATCCCCACGAACACTTAGAAATTGCTGAATAGCACTGCCATAACCGTACCAGCCAGTTACCATTAAACGATTCTGTGTCCACGCAAACACCCAAGGGATGGCGCGTAAATCGTCTAAGCTGCTGGCGCCAAAGCGACGAGCAGGGCGAGAGCCTATTTTCATTAGGGTTAGTTCTTCAACCGGGCTCGCATACTGATAAAAATCTACTAACCCTGGATAGTCTACTAATCCACGATAAGCAACTTGAGATGTGCCTGATAGCGCTTCCATGACTTCATCGTACTCAGCGCGATTTTGTAGATTAGGATCCTGCTCGGAGAATAGTGTATGAGATAAAATACTTGCCGCAAGTAATTCCATTTGTTGCTCGGCTACTTCGCGGTTGGCGAATTTTCCAGATACTACTTCGCCTTGCTCTGTGACTCTCATGCGACCATTAATAGTGCCTGCTGGTTGTGCAGCAATCGCACGTCCAGCGGGTGCGCCACCGCGTGACACTGAACCACCACGGCCGTGGAAGAATGAGATCTGTATACCGTGTTTTTGACCAGCTTGATAAATTTTAGTTTGCGCTTTGCTGACTTCCCAAGTGGAGCAGACACAACCACCATCTTTATTTGAATCAGAGTAGCCCACCATGATCTCCTGGTGCCCACCAAATTCTTTAATGGTGCGTTGTATGAATGGAATATCAAGTAAGTCTTCTAGAATCTCTGGGCCATTGCGTAAATCATCGATAGTTTCTAATAGCGGCACAATTAAAATGCGGCATGAATCAGTATGATTATCATCAGTGAACAGTCCAGCATACTTAGCGAGTAAATATACGCCGATAATGTCTTCACTAGATTGAGTCATACTCAAGATGAATACACCGAAAGCATCACGATCAATTTTCTCTTGTAGCGTAACGATTAAACGCATTAAGTCCATAGTAGCAGCGCTCATATCGGTGAGTGTGCTGAATTGTGGAAGTCTGTCTAAGGGCTCTTTTAGTTTGTCTAATAGCCACGTACGCCATTCTTTACTTTCTTTGGCCGGGGGTTCTTGATCGGCGCCATTTTGGATTTTCCAGATACCCTGTAGCGCTTGTGTAGTCACTGTTGAATTCTGTCTTAAATCCAAGCTGGTAGTGTGAAAGCCGAATGCTTCTATTCCATGTCGGAAAGGACGAATGTGATTCATGCATAATGATTCGCACTTGGCTGCGATTAAGCCATCTTCAATCACGCGCAGATCGTCTGCTACTTCACTAGCAGATTTATAAGCAATGCTTTGATTGCTATCTGTTGATAATTGATAAAGGTTGGCAGTAAGTCGTTTTATGATGCAGTAAGTAATCTGTCTGAAGACTTCACCAGGATTTCGTGACTTAATTGTTTCTGCTTCGCCGCTCTTTTCTAGAATAGAATTTAGTCGGTCATAAAAATGTTCAGGTAACTCTACTGAATGATTAGCAATACTTAAGTACGAACCTAATTGTCTAAGCTCGGTTAAGTAGTGTTGTAGAGTTGCTTTAGCGGATTGCTTGACCGCATGCTCAGTGACTTCTGTGGTAACGAAAGGGTTGCCATCGCGATCGCCACCAATCCAAGAACCGAATTGGAAGAAAGCGGGGACGTTAAAATTTTGATTTGGGTAATAGGTATGTAGCACTCGCTCTAATTCTGAATACAGTTCTACTACACCTTCGTACAAAGATTCTTTGAAGAAATGCATACCCCAAGACACTTCCTGCTGAACAGTGGGTTTTTCTAAACGAATTTCACCAGTTAACCAAAGTAAGTCAATTTCATCACGAACTTTTAGTTTTAGCATTTCTCTTTCGCGAGGCGTAGAGCGATCTTTTTCAAGTTGTTTTAGCAACATGTAAATGCGGTGATGTATCTCCAATACAGTGACGCGTTTAGCTTCTGTAGGGTGTGCTGTAATGGTTGGAAAGATAGATGAATTTTCTAATACACTTTGCAGCTGCTTAGCGCTTACGCCTTCGCTTGCTGCTTGTGACACAACTTGCGCGAACGTGCCAGGCACTTGGTCGTGGCCAATTTCAGTTTCAATTAAACGTAAACGCTTTTCATTGACGTGTTGATCTAATGTAGATAATAACTGAAACCATATTCCATAAGCTTGTAGCGAATAAGTCAGCAATTTTTCGTTGGAATTACGTAGTTCTTGTTTACCAAGAATAATATCTTCGATTTCTGGGCTGCGCTTGCGAATAACATCAAGCAAGCTATTAAATAATAACTCAGAGACCTCATCACCATATTTTGAAACGCGTTCAGAGATAGATGCGCTGCTGGAAACCGATACAAACTGAGTCCAGTTAGATAAAAATGATTTAATCGACATTGGTTTCTTCTTGGTAGACATAAAATGGTTTAGCCCTCATACGTGCAAAAGGAGGCATGCAGCCTCCTTCTGGGTAAGTTATTAAACAATATTGCTTACATTATGTGAAGCAATGAAAGTTCATAGCTGCTTATGTTGTAGTTTATACCAACTTGTCTCGCGGAGTTTCTCCCGCGAAGAAAGCTCTTAAATTTTCTAAAACACGTTCGCCCATGGCAATTCTTGTTTCTATTGATGCACTACCAAGGTGCGGAAGTAGTACTGCATTTTCGCAATCTAAGAAACCAGGATCTAACTTAGGCTCACCCTCAAATACGTCAAGTCCTGCACCTGCGATCGTGCCATTTTTTAGTGCTTTAATGAGTGCTTGGTTATCGATGACATCACCGCGAGCGGAGTTAATTAACACCGCGTGCTTTTGCATCATGCCAATACGTTCATCATTTAAAAGATGGTAAGTATCTTTTCCGCCAGGGCAATGCAGCGATACAAAGTCAGATTTTTGTAGTACTTCTTCAACACTCATTTGAGTTGCCCCAAACTTGTTCATGACTTCCTGCGAAGGTGGGTATGGATCACTAAAGATAATGTTCATACCAAATCCAAAATGAGCACGTGCCGCGGTTGCTTGAGCAATTCGTCCGAAACCGATACAACCTAAGGTTTTGCCTGTCACTTTAGTCGCCATCATGTGAGTTGGGCGCCAGCCAGTCCATTTGCCACTGCGAAGATGACGTTCACCTTCACCAATTCTACGTGCCGCAGAAAGCAATAAACCCATTGCGATGTCAGCAGTACAATCAGTGAGTACTTCTGGCGTGTTAGTGACGGTTAAACCGCGTGCTTTAGCGGCATCTAAGTCGAGATGGTTATAACCAACACCGTAACTACCAATAATTTTAGCGGTGATGTTGTCGGCGCTTAACACATCTGCATTAACAGGGTCTGTCACAGTTGGACAAAACGCATCGCAGTTTGCTAGAGCTTCTTTCATCTGTTCTGGAGTCATAGCGACATCGCTTTCGTTCAGCTGTACGTCATATAACTCTTTTAATTTTGCCTCAACTGGCGCTGGCCACTTGCGTGTAACAATAACCTTAGGTTTGCTCATCAAGATTCTCCTTAAGACTCTTTTAAACTATAGATCTTTTAAAACTTTTTCCATGGTGCTACCCAAATCTGAAGGAGTAGGTGCAACTACGACACCTGCTGCTTCTAGAAGAGCAACTTTTTCTGCGGCACTTTCACCAACACCAGAAACAATCGCACCAGCGTGACCCATGCGACGTCCTTTGGGAGCGGTTAGGCCGGCAATGTAAGCAACCAATGGCTTAGTCATATGGTTTTTGAAATATTCTGCGGCTTCAGCTTCTTGAGGACCACCAATTTCACCAATCATCATGACTGCTTTGGTGTCTGGATCATTTTCAAAATGCTCTAGAATATCGCGGTGTGAACTTCCGTTGATTGGATCGCCACCAATACCTACACTGGTAGTAATTCCGATGCCACGTTCTTTCATTTGGGATGCAGCTTCGTAACCTAATGTGCCAGAACGACCAACGACACCAACATTACCTTCCATATAAATATGGTCAGGCATAATACCTAGCATTGCTTTTCCTGGGCTGATGGTGCCAGCACAGTTAGGTCCAGTAAGAACCATGCGCTCTTCTTTCTTGTAACGATACATGTAACGTTTTACCGTCATCATGTCCTGAGCAGGGATGCCATCAGAAATAGCTACACAGTACTTAATCCCTGCGTCAGCTGCTTCCATGATTGAATCTGCTGCGAATGCTGCTGGCACGAAAATAATACTGGCTTCGGCTCCCGCTTCTTGTACGGCTTCTTTTACAGTGTTAAAGACAGGCTTGCCTAAATGTTCTTGCCCACCTTTACCTGGAGTGACACCACCTACTAGGTTGGTGCCATAGTTCATCATCTCTCCAGCATGGAATGTACCAATCTTGCCGGTAAAGCCCTGGACGATGACTTTGGTTTTTTCATCTAATAAAACAGTCATATGTAATCTCCCTATGCGCCAACGGCTTTGTTACGAGCTTCTACCGCTTTTTCAGCGGCTTCAGCGAGTGTATAAGCAGAAATAATTGGTAGTCCGCTTTCGTCAATTATTTTTTGTCCTTGCTCTACGTTAGTGCCTGAAAGACGTACGACTAATGGAACTTTTACTTCAACTTGCTTGAATGCTTGAACGATACCTTCTGCGATCCAATCACATCGGTTAATACCGGCAAAAATATTGACTAAGAAAGCTTTTACTCCCTCATCTGCTAATACTAATTCGAATGCTTTAGCCACACGTTCAGGAGAAGCGCCACCGCCAATATCTAGGAAGTTAGCAGGCTCACCACCTTTGTGTTTGATCATATCTAAAGAAGCCATAGCTAAGCCTGCACCATTAATCATGCAGCCGATGTCGCCATCTAAACCTACATAACTAAGACCGTAGTCAGATGCCGCTGTTTCACGTGGATCTTCTTGGGATTTATCTCGTAGCTCTGCAATTTGAGGGCGACGGAATAAAGCGTTTGAATCAAAGGCCATTTTTGCGTCTAACGCGCGAATGTGACCATCGGCAGTTACAACCAGAGGGTTGATTTCTACCATAGTGGCATCTAACTCTCTAAATGAGCGATAAGCACCTTTAAAGGTTTTGACTGCCTGTGTAATAAGTGATGTAGGCAAGTTGAGTTTGAATGCAATTTCGCGTGCTTGGAAATCTGTCAAACCAACTTGTGGCTCAATTTCAGTACGAATAATAGCTTCAGGATTTTTTTCAGCGACTTCTTCAATATCCATACCACCTTCAGAAGAAACTACCATCGCAACACGTTGCTTAACACGATCTAATACTAGTGCTAAATAGATCTCACGTTCAATGTCAGCGCCTTCTTCTACGTACAAGCGATAGACCACTTTACCCTGTGGACCAGTCTGATGGGTAACTAATGTTTTCCCAAGCATTTCTGTCGCTGCTGCTAATACTTCTTCTTCTGTAGTACAGACTTTAACGCCGCCGGCTTTGCCGCGTGCGCCAGAATGGATTTGGGCTTTAACAACCCATTTGTTTCCACCAATTTCTTTAGCGCGATAAACTGCTTGTTCTGGACTATATGCTAAACCACCAGGAGCAATACTTACTCCGAACTTGGTTAATAGCTCTTTTGCTTGATACTCGTGGATATCCACAGCATCCTCCCTTGTTTTAGATTAAAAAAAGAGTACGCGCGCAGTGATAGAACTGCGCGCGAGTAAATAATTACTGCACCTGTGTTTTTTAAGTACGAACGTTAGGAACGTATAAAAGACGTAATAAAACTATGGTTATTATTTTTATAATGTCTTATTTTAGTGGTTCCTTATAGGGTTGTGCAAGGTACCTATAGAGATACAGCTATCAGAAGCTATATTTGGGCTAAAATCGGCTCTAAATCGATGTAAATTGAGGGTGGAGGGAAGAGATAATCCCTTAGGTCGCGTGTATAAATAACAATCTTTGATCGCTATTTATACTGGCACGTCCCAATGCCGCAACCATCGAGAATAGTTTGAAGCTTACTGCTTAGCCGCGATTGCCTTAGCAGCATTAACCACATTTTCTGCCATTTTGGCTGATGCAGCGTCAATCATTTTGCCATCTAATGTTGCTGCACCTTGGCCAGCTTTAGCAGCTTTATCAAGTTCCTCAAGAATGCGATGAGCTCTGTCAATTTCTTCTGCTGGTGGAGAAAACACCTCATTCGCTAATGGGATTTGAGATGGGTGGATTGCCCATTTGCCTTCAATACCCAATGCAGCACCACGACGGCATGCAAGCGTGTAGGCTTCAGGGTCTTTGATATCGCCAAATGGACCATCAATAGGCCGTAAGCCGTATGCGCGACAAGCAACTACCATGCGTGAAATCGCTGAATGCCATTGATCACCAGGATAATCCGGGTTCAAGCCACCAATATTAACAGTACGTGCTCGGCAACTTGCAGAGTAGTCCGCTACACCAAAGTGCAAGGCTTCCAAGCGTGGACTAGATTGTGCAATGGCTTCTACATTCGCCATGCCTAGAGTCGTTTCAATGATGGCCTCTATGGCGATTTTATTTTCAAATCCTTTCGCTTCTTCGATTTGAGTCAGTAGTGCATCCACCATGTAGACATCAGATGGAACGCCTGCTTTAGGTATGAAAATAGTATCTAGTTTGCTACCCGCCTGTTCTACAAGATCAATTACGTCTCGATACATATAGTGTGTATCAAGACCATTAATACGGACTGCAATCGTTTTTCCTTTGCCCGCCCAGTCGATACCGTTGACGGCTTCGATTGCATTTTTGCGTGCTTGAACTTTGTCACCAGGAGCAACGGCATCTTCTAGGTCTAAAAATACGAAGTCTGCGTCGCAGTCGGCTGACTTCTTAATCATTTTGACATTGGATGCTGGGACAGCGAGTTCACATCGCTGTACTCTTTGTCTGGCAGGTTTTGGTTGTGTAAAACTCATGATTACTATCCTTTTAATTATTTATTAGCTGTGCGCTTAACAGTTTTTCTTTTAGCTTTACGTTTAGCTTTAGGAGCAGCTGGCGCTTTGAACGCAGGAATGGCTTTAGCAGTCTTGCGATAGTATTCACAGGCTGCACCAGTACCACTTCCTGGTTTGATACGGATACCTGCATCACGCATTGCCATTTCTACGCCACCCAATGCTGCCATCATGCGAACATCACTGTTATCACCAAGATGACCAATACGGAATACTTTACCTGCGACTTGGGTCAGGCCTGCACCTAATGAGATGTTGTATCGATGGTATGCAATATGGATCACTTCTGTTGCATTAACACTTGGCGGAGCCATGATTGCTGTGACAGTGTCAGAACGCAATTTTGGAGAAGCAGCACAAGTCTGTAGACCCCATGCTTTCACAGCACGACGTACACCTTCAGCTAAACGAAAATGACGTGCATGTACATTGTCTAAACCTTCATCTAGTAACAAATCAAGTGATGCGCGTAGTCCGCGTAACATTGGTACAGAAGGTGTGTATGGGAAGAAGCCATCTTTATTTGTGGTGATGTGATCTTTAATGTCTAAGAAACACTTCGCGCATTTTGAAGATTTATGCTTAGCAAGTGCTTTAGGACTGAATGCTAGCAGTGCCATACCTGCAGGAAGCATAAAACCTTTTTGAGATCCACTGACTGCGACATCGACGCCCCACTCATCCATGCGGAAATCGATGCTTGCAACAGAACTTACACCATCAACCATTAATAGTGCTGGGTGCTTAAGATCTTTTTTCATCGCTTTGCCAAGTGCACCGATATCACTAGTGACACCAGTTGCTGTTTCGTTGTGACATGCAATAACTGCTTTAATCTTATGCTCTTTATCAGCACGTAGACGCTTTTTGATTTCCATCACTGGAACGCCTTCGCCCCAAGGGACTTCAATAACCTCAACGTCAAGACCGATACGTGTCGCTAAGTCAAACCATAGGTGACTGAACTGACCAAAACGTGAAGTAAGAATTTTGTCGCCGGGAGATAGTGTATTTGTTAATGCGATTTCCCAGCCCGCTGTTCCAGTTGCAGGGAAGATAAAGCACTGGCCTTTTTTAGTTTTGAAGATTTTCTTTAAGTCTTCTAATAAAGGCTTCACTAGCTGTGGGAAGTCAGGTGCGCGATGGTCTTCTTGTGGAACGACCATTGCGTTCATTACCTGATTAGGAATATGAGTTGGGCCAGGTGCAAATAAATAATTGCGTCCTGGGAAGCTAAGTTTTTGGCCAGGCATATAAAGGTTACCTTCTGTGAGTTAATAAATTTGTTTTCGATACCCCTCGACTCGTTCAGTATCGGCTTTGTTTGACGATACTGACTTGGCTTGCAAGGGGATTCTTATAAAATCGACAATATGGGTAGTTTTCCAACAGACCCGGAAAAGCTCGCCATAATGCCACAAGCGGGTGCTTGTCCTCAAGCGCAGTTTAGCTGGATATAGCTGTAATTAGCGTTTAATGAGATCTAGGCAACACATCTTGAAGTGTTGCTGCGAGAATAGTGTTTTCTAATAAACAAGCAACGGTCATTGGGCCGGTGCCTCCAGGCATAGGAGTGACGCCGCCAGCTATTTTACTCACGCTGTCAAAATCTACGTCGCCTTGAATTTTATTCTCAAGACGCGTCACGCCAACGTCGAATACCATGGCGCCTGGTTTGACGAAATCTTCAGTAATCAAAGCGGGTGAACCCACTGCGCTGACTAGGATATCTGCGTTTTTGCATATTCCTGCAAGGTCTTGGGTGCGTGAATGAGCTAGTGTGACAGTGGCATCTGCGCCACGCTCAGATAGTAGTAATACTTGAGGTAGACCGACTAAAGATGAACGTCCGACGACGACTGCATTACGTCCACTAGTTTTAATATCGTAGGCTTCGATCAAACGTATTACGCCCAATGGTGTACAAGGCACAAGTTGTTTATAGCCTTGTAATAGTCTACCCATATTGACATCAGTTAAACCATCGACGTCTTTATAGGGTGGAATTTTTCTGAGCATTCTTTGTTTGTCTAAATGCTTGGGCAAAGGTAGTTGCACTAAAATACCGTGAACATCATCGTCATCAGCTAATAGGGAGATTTGCTGTTCTAGATCTTTTTGAGAAATATTTTCGTCAAGCTCGACGTGCTTAGAGTGAATGCCTGCGGCATTCGCTTCGCGGTGTTTCATTCCTACGTAAAGCTGGCTAGCAGGATTATTGCCGACAATGACAGTGGCAAGCGTAATTTTGGTGTCAGGGAAATGTTCTAATTGGGATTTAATTTTATTGCGGATATCTACCGCAACTTTTTTGCCGTCGATGATCAATGCTTAAGTCTCAATGATTGAATTTAATAAGGCGGCCTAATAAAAAAGGCCAGCTGAGTTTAACTCAACTGGCCTTGCATGCAACAAAAACTAAGAGCTAGTCTTTAGGTTGTTTGCTTGGGTCTAAATAGATAAAACTCTTACCAAGTTTGCCGTTGTAATTTCCTGCAGAAATCATGATTAAGCCATCGGTATCTTTAGACGCTTGTATTGCTGCTTGTGTTGCTTCAATGATGCAATTCATATCACGACCGTTCATGATAATTTCCATGACTGAATTGACGCCTTCAGGAAGACCAGCTTCAACATCGGGGTGATCTTGCAGTAATGGACAGAACTTCTCGTACGTACTTGCAATAGTGAAGTCATAATCACTACCCGCTTTTGAACCACTCCCTGCAATACCGCCAGGGAATGTTGTAATCACACCATCAACAGGAAGAATAGCTTCGCAACCTTTCTCTGCTGCTTCCAGTGCTGAGTCAGTATCTTTGCCGAAGAACCAAAGGTTTCCACCCATTAAACCGTCAGCACGACCTAAACGACGATCAAGCACAAACTCGCCACCTAGAATTGGGATCCACCACATCTTACGTCCATAACGCTCAATGCGCTTTTGGAAGCGGTTACCGAAGTAAGCCACTTTACGTCCCATGTGGTAGTACTCTTCTGAATCAATCAAGTTGAAACAAGAAGCAGTAGGGCAGGTCATGACGTTTTGGCTGATGCGCACTAACGCTGATCTTTCTAATGCTTCTACGCGATCTTTACGAAAACGTGGAATATGTAGTTGAATGATTGCACCAGGGCGACCATCAGGAGTAACAAAACTTTCGTCTCCACCTGGACCTACATAACGATCCATACCAGCTTCACAATCGCAAAGAATAGAACTTGAACCGTTACCAGTGGTAGCATTCACTGCGTGGTCAACCCATTTGCGATCTTTCGCAGTGACTAAGAACTCTACGTATAAGCTTTTAAATGCTTCTGCGTAGGTATCATCAATAACAGCAGTCATTAATCTCTTCCTTTGCCTTCGTAAACAGCAGCTTCAGTGACAACTTTGTCCATGTAAACATCATGTGGTGCAACAAGAACGTTATCAAATAGTTGTGACTCATAACCTAGCGCAATTAATGGTGCGTCTGGGCGTACCTTTTCTAGAAGACGATCATAGTAACCTTGACCATTACCCATGCGACCACCATTGCGGTCGAAACCAACACCAGGCACTAGAACTAAATCTAAATCTTCTGCTTGAACTTCTTTAGCAGGATTTCCCCACATTTCTTTAGGTGGCTCAAGGATGTCCCATTTACCAACAACCATTTCCTCTAGGCTTTCCATCCACCAAAGGCCAAGCTTGTTATCGCCATTTTCATCTTCTGTGCAGTAAGGAACAATGATTTTCTTTTCGCCTTTAGCAACTTCAGCTAATAATTCTGTCTTAGTGCGGCATTCTGAACGGCAATCGATGTACCACATAATGCAGTGCGCAGCTTTATATTCAGGAAGAGCAAGAAAGTTAGCGACAGCTTTAGCGCTGACTTCATCTTTGTTCTCTTGTGCGTTACGACGGTCATAAGCTTCACGACGCATCTTGTTTTTGCGTTCCATGATTGCTTCTAATTCTTCTGGTGTCAGTGCCATTCAACTGCTCCTTATATAAAGTGAATAACTGGGCGATAAAAAGGGGCTAAATCCTAAACTATTCCGCGGAGAGTTCCAACGAATTTTATATCTAAATAGTAGAATTTAGATCAAAGTACTATTTTGAGCACGTTAATCTCGTCATTCCCGCGCAGGCGGGAATCCAGCTAATAATAAGAGCTTGTAACTTGTTGAGCCGTTTATCCTTGCTGGATTCCCATTTTCATGGGAATGACGAAATGGGCTAACTGCTTACTTGGTAACCATGCTTTATGCTAGTCAGTCACTGCTCCGTCAGATGCGGATTTGACTTGCTTAGCGTACTTGGCGAGCACCCCACGAGTGTATTTGGGCTTTGGTGCCTTCCAAGCACGTTTACGCTTAATAAGCTCACTTTTAGTTACATGTAGCGTCATTTCGTGTTTTTTAGCGTCAATTGTGATTTTGTCGCCGTTCTTCACTAGCGCTAATGGGCCGCCAACGGCTGCTTCAGGAGTGATGTGCCCAACAACAAAGCCATGACTGCCACCTGAGAATCTTCCGTCAGTAATTAATGCTACGTCTTTTCCTAGTCCCTTACCCATAATGGCAGAGGTGGGAGACAACATTTCGCGCATACCTGGACCACCAATAGGGCCTTCATAGCGTATGACGATGACATCACCTGCCTTAATGCCGCCATCGAGAATTTTCTTCAAAGCTGTTTCTTCGGAGGCAAATACTTTGGCTTTGCCAGTGAATGATAATCCTTCTTTGCCCGAAATCTTTGCTACAGCCCCTTCTGGTGCTAAGTTTCCATACAGGATCACCAGATGACTGTCTTTCTTGATTGGGTTGTCTAGCGAGCGAATGATTTGCTGGCGTTTTGGATAAGGCTTTACGTCTTTTAGATTTTGCTTCAACGTTTTGCCGGTGACGGTCATGCAGTCACCATTAATTAAGCCTGCCTCTAGCAACATTTTCATAAGCGGTTGAACGCCACCAATCTCGATTAATTCCGACATCATATATTTACCACTCGGGCGCAAATCAGCAAGCACAGGGACCTTTTTTCCAATGCGAGTGAAATCATCAATCGACAGCTTTACATTCATTGAATGTGCCATGGCAAGTAAATGCAGCACCGCATTGGTTGAGCCACCAAGAGCGATAATGACAGCGATTGAATTCAAAAATGCCTGGCGAGTCATGATGTCGCTAGGACGAATATTCTTTTTCAATAAATCTACCACCGCTTTACCAGCATTGCGGCAATCTGTTTCTTTAGATTTTGAAATCGCTGCTTGAGCAGAACTGCCGGGCAAACTCATGCCCAACGCTTCGATTGCGGATGCCATTGTGTTTGCGGTATACATGCCACCACAAGAACCGGGGCCAGGAATCGCCGTTGATTCTACTTGTTTTAATTCTTTGTTATTAAGTTGTCGCTTAGCGTGTTGGCCAACGGCTTCAAATACAGACACGACATCAATTTTAGTGCCTTTGTAATTGCCGGGCATAATTGTGCCGCCGTAAACAAACACAGCGGGACGATTTAGTCGTGCCAATGCTATCAGGCAACCCGGCATATTCTTATCGCAACCACCAATGGCAACAACACCATCAAACCCTTCGCAACCAGTGACCGTTTCAATCGAGTCAGCAATCACTTCGCGCGACACTAGCGAATACTTCATGCCTTCAGAGCCCATGGAAATGCCATCGGAAATGGTAATCGTATTAAAGATGACACCTTTGCCACCTGCTGCATCAGCACCCGCTGCTGCTTTTTCAGCGAGTGTATTAATGTGCATATTACAAGGTGTCACCATGCTCCATGTAGACGCAATGCCTATTTG
The DNA here is from genome assembly GCA_938074525.1 of uncultured Gammaproteobacteria bacterium. Lineage (GTDB taxonomy): Bacteria > Pseudomonadota > Gammaproteobacteria > UBA4575 > UBA4575 > UBA1858. The sequence goes on along the minus strand of CALJEX010000093.1, from coordinate 11,442 downwards.
AGGTTTTTTGAAGTCGTCATCTTTAAAACCTACCGCGCGTAGCATCGCACGACTAGGCGCACGTTCAGTGCCATCAACAACGATTGAAGAATGAGGTCTGAGTTTTTTAGTCATGGTTAATTGTATGTATGTAAATAGTAAGAATTATTAATACGTACTATACCGGATGCTTGTTGTTAGAACGAGTATTTGTCTTAGCATTAGTGGCTAATGTGTGATTGCTTAAGGGATTAATTTTTACTGAATAAGCTGTAAAAAATACTGCTGATCCGATTTTTCTAGACTTAATGTAGGGTAAATATAAATAATTGATATATACTACTTTAATTAATTAAAACTATATAGTTGAGGAACATTGGAATGGCAAATAAATATCACGGCATGAGTTTTTTGTATACATTGATAACGTTATTTTATTAGCTGCGGGAGTGCCCGTTAGTTATGCAGAGAATGATAATAGAGGGTTTTATATTGGCGCCGGCGCTGGTGAGGCTGAACAGAAAGATGCTTGTGATGATGCGTTCGGATCATGTGATGATGATGACTTTGCTTGGAAAGTATTTGGTGGTTATAAATTTAATCAATACTTTGGGGTTGAAGGTGGTTCTGTTGATTTTGGGCAGTCTGAAGGAGATGCTCTTTTTATAGATCTGTCTAATTCACAGATTTTTCAGGCCACTCAGGAAGTGAAGATAGATGGATTTTTCTTATCAGGTTTAGTTGCATGGCCTATTAGTGATAACTTTAGTGTGCTTGCAAAGTTAGGCATGATCTACTGGGACATTGAGTTTGATATCACAGATGCTGATAATTTTGCTTTGGTGGGCGATGAGGATGAAAATGGCACAGATGTGTTTTTTGGTTTAGGTGCTCAATACAACTTTACTCCTGGTTTTGGGGTGAGAGCTGAATGGGAAAGATTTAATAATATTGGCGAAAGTGAAATCGGTACAAGCGATATCGATTTAATCTCAGGAAGTATGATGCTTAACTTTTAAGTAACAAGGTTATGATGTTCTAAAGAATTATAGCTTTCTAAGATTCATGACTCTTTGGATTCGGTGTTATAAGTTGTAAGGCAAATTAATATTCAGGCCCAACTTGCTGCCATTCTCTATTGTTATTTGGGTCTAAGTTAGGGTTGTAGTTCGGGTCATTGCTGGGAATATATTCTCCGTCGCTGTTTATCCAGTATTGGTCGGCACCTGCATCAACCTGATATTGTTCTCCGTCATGTGGGTTGGTCACAGTGCTCTCGTCACGGATAACATTTATTTGTTTATCTTGAATGCGATCACTCGCAGCATTTTGATTTTCATAAGTACTATTGATAGAACGATTTATGGCATCGGATGTGCTTTTATGGATCGCCTGCTGGCGTTCAAAGTTCTGCTGGTTTTGCTTCATGCGTGCATTATGTTGACTCCAACTTTGGTTTGACTTTTGTTGCTCGCTTAAGTTGTAGGCTTGTATTTGCTGTGGGTTGTCTTGGGTGTTGACGATGCCATAAATAAAAGCATTCTTTGCTTTCTCAAAATGCTTGTTAGGTGCTTCAAGTACTTTTAGTGAGTAGTACCAAAATACACTGCCTTGGCCGTCATTAATTATCTGGTCAACAATAACAAGAATTGTATTTCCTTTTCCATCTGACCACTCTGAGCCTGCAGCATCAAAATATTCTTGTGAGGGTACGCTTTTGTAAAGTTTACTGCTGTAAGTTTGACTGCGTTGCGCAATTTCCGGCAGAGGATATGAACGTGTAAGCTTTAATCCATGCTTATTTAGTTGTGGTTCTAAATCTTGTTCTATGATCAGTTGAGCGTTAATTGGCGGACGCATTTGCTGTCCGGATTGCGCATAAACTTGTTGCATATAAGGATCGTTGCTAAATACATAAGAACCTCCATTGCGGTAATACACCTTGGTTTCATTTGGACCAATGATGCTGGGATCTTCAATGGTACTAGGTGTGACTATTTTCCAGTCTGAAGGTAGCGGCATTTGATACATGGGCATATTTCTTTGTGCATCCATTACCGTATGCATAATGATTTTATCAGCAAAGGTATGCGGTGAAATTGCTAACAGAGTTATAAAAAATAAATTTCGAAATGAATTAAAAGCATTCATGAGTGCTGCCAGAGTCAAGTGGGTGATGTGATAATAATACACCCAAACTTGTTCGGTTTCCTACATGAGTTAGCTAACCTCAAAAACTTTTACAGTAACTTAATAACCCTGTTGCACAATATTTTGTTTTTCTATAGGTGGTCGTTGATAATCTGTTTGAATTTTTCTTGGCGGCAATTCTATTTTTTGTGGTGTTAAATCTTCATAGGGGATAGATTCAAGAAGGTGGCTAATGCAGTTTAAACGTGCACGTTTTTTATTGTCTGCTTGGATAACATGCCATGGGGAAATATCTGTGTCTGTGTGAGTAAACATAGCGTCTTTCGCCATTGAGTACTCAGCCCATTTGTCTCTTGCTTCTAGGTCCATTGGACTCAGTTTCCAGCGCTTGGTTGGATTGTTGAGGCGCTCTTGAAAGCGCTTCTCTTGCTGCTCGTCGCTGACTGAAAACCAATATTTTCTTAAAATAATTCCTGAGTCAATCAGCATTTGCTCAAAGATTGGCGTGTCTTTGAGGAAAGTATGGTATTCATGGTCATCGCAAAATCCCATCACGCGTTCGACGCCAGCACGGTTATACCAACTTCTATCAAAAAGCATGATTTCTCCGGCAGAGGGAAGCTGTGCTGCATAGCGTTGGAAGTACCACTGACCTTTTTCACGTTCGGTGGGTGTGCCGAGTGCAATCACATGACATACACGTGGATTTAGATGTTGGGTAATGCGCTTAATAACACCACCTTTGCCAGCTGCGTCACGTCCCTCGAATACAACAGCAACTTTTGATCCGCTGTGCTTAACCCATTCTTGTAGCTTTACGAGTTCAATCTGAAGTCTTAATAACTCTTTTTCATAGAGTTTATTACTGAGCTTTTTAACTTTTTCTGGAGAAGGATGTTGGCTGACCATAATTAATGCCTCGGGCAAATTTAGTTATCACTAAGCTTGTTATCGGCGGATGGATTAATTTCTTTATGTTTTGATGTGAAATCAAGATTGACATAGATGTTCTCGTTATGTTCTCATGAAAGAGAACTTAGTGAGAACATCTATGTTGACCGAACGAGAAAAAGATACTCTTAGCTTTATAACTAGCTATTACACAAAAGAGCGCAAAGCCCCGTTGCTAACTGAGATTGCACAGGGCTTGGGTATTCAGTCTAAAGGTGTCGTACACCGCTATGTGTCTGCGCTAGAAGATAAGAGATACATTGTGCGTAATCCTAAAACGCGAGGCATTGAATTAGTCGATCATCCTGATATTGATGTATTACCTCTTTTAGGGCGTATCGCGGCAGGTAAGCCAATTGAAGCAATTGAAGATAAGAGTCTGATTAATTTTGCACATTTGTTGGGAGGTGCTAATCGTTATGTGCTGCAAGTGAAAGGTCATTCAATGATTGAAGAAGGTATTCATAATGGCGATTTAGTAGTTATTGAGCATGCAAGCACAGCACGTAGTAATCAGATTATTGTGGCATTGGTCGACGGTGAAGATGCCACGCTTAAACGTATTCAGTTCCCTAAAAAAAATGTCGTTCGTCTTATTCCAGCCAATAAAACTATGCAAGCGAAAGAATATTCGACAGATCGTGTCGCTATACAAGGAGTATTGGTGGGTCAGGTGAGAATCTATGACTAACCATGTAAGTTGGGAACGTGCGATTGTATTTGTCGATATGGATGCGTTCTTTGCCAGTATTGAACAGCATGATAATCCTGATCTACGAGGAAAGCCCATTGGTATCACTAATGGAGAGATCGGGACTTGTTTTATTACCTGTTCTTATGAGGCAAGAAAGCATGGTGTTAGAACAGGGATGCGTATTAATCAAGCGAGACAACTTTGTCCTGATATTATCCAGGTGCCAGCAAGGCCTTATCGTTACGCACAAGTATCTACTGAAATTATGTCTGAGCTGAAATTGGTGACGCCAGATATAGAAGTGTTTTCGGTTGATGAGGCATTTCTCGATGTCACGAGATGCCAAAAGATTTATCAAAGTCCGATTGAAGCGGGCAGACTAGCTAAACAGCTTGTATACGATATTAGTGGCTTGACGTGCAGCGTTGGTATTAGTAGCGATAAAACCACAGCAAAACATGCAGCAAAAAAAGCAAAGCCTAATGGTCTGTTTACGGTGTTGCCCTGGGAGACGCGTGATTATTTGAGTGTCCTGCCAGTGACCGAACTCAGTGGCATTGCTACAGGTGTCGGTAATTATCTTAATGAGCGTGGTGTATATGTGTGTGGTGATATGCAACACCTACCTATTGGTGAGTTGGCGAGTCGGTTTGGGAATTTGGGGCGACGCATCTGGTATATGGCGCAAGGTCAAGATCCAGAGCCTGTTAAGCAAAATGTGGCTGCACCAAAATCTATTGGGCATGGCAAAGTGATGCCACCTAACACAAGTAGTTTAACCGCTGTGAAAATGTATCTGCATCATATGGCAGAGAAAGTGGCGGCAAGATTACGCAAGCATCAGCTTGAAGCGCAAACTTATTTTATTGGTGTGCGAATAAAAGATGGGTGGATAACGCAAAAAATACAAGCACATATAGCAACAAATGATGGACAGCAAATAAAGAGATTGGTTAATACTTTTTTGCGTGATATCTGGCAGGGACAAGGGTGCTCGCAAGTGCAAATTACGGCACTAGATCCTAAGGATCAAGGTTATCAGCTTTCCTTATTTGAGTATCATGATACCCAACGTGAACAGATTAACTTAGTCATGGATAAGATTAATCTGCGCTATGGCGAATTTGTTCTTGCACCGGCCAATCTGCTCCATCGTTCTCAAATGCCTAATGTGATAGCACCTGCATGGAAGCCTTTTGGCCACCGTAAAACAGTGTGAGTATTCACTACATAATGATCGGGAATGATTATGTAGTGAATAATTTTAGAGTGTTTTGCTAAGAACTTGTAGCAAAGGTCGCAAATTTATCTTGATAGTCATCTATTGATAGTTGAATAACCTTTTCTGCATGCTCACATCCATAGGCAGCACCAACATGCACTTTAGGATCTTCGCCTGGCATTGACTTATAGGTGCTGAAATAATGAATTAAGCGTTCAACGATGGATTGAGGTAGTTCAGAGATGTCATTGACGCTTGACCATACGTGATCTTTTTCTAGTACAGCAATAATTTTGTCATCAGCTTCGCCGCCATCAAGCATCGGTAAGCCGCCTACAACGCGCGCATTTAAAATTAATTCTGCACGATCAATAGGGCGGTCACTAACAACACAAATATCTAATGGGTCATCGTCACCTTGAGTTGCACCTTCCATCAGTGTGCCAACACGATTGCCACAGTATGTCTGTGGGATGAATCCGTACAATGTTGGTGGTAATGAAGAAGTTCGATGTGGTCGGTCAACTCTCAAATAACCAGTTTGCTTGTCGACTTCATATTTAATGTGATTGAAAGGTGTACTTTCAATATAGGCATGTACCACTCTAGGTGGATTTGGGCCAACATCGATGCCGTGCCAAGGGTGTGGTCGCCAGCGATTAAATGAAGATGACATTTTTTCTCTCCTTAGAAGTATGAAGTCTAGAGATGTGAAGCACCTGAGCGCTTATCTCTGAATTAATAATTCACGTCCTTATTATGTAAAAGTAGAACATGCCAAGAGCACATGTTTTTCGCGGTGCAATGATAACGAACTTAAACGCTTTGTGCTTGATTAAGTTGGCACTAACGGCTATTGGCTGCAATAGATTGGTTATTGCAACGAATTTGCGGGCAATTAGCGTGATTACTTGGTTTGGTTGATTTGTTTTTTAGTTCGTTGAGGGTGGCTGTGAGTTCTACATGGTTAGCATTATCTAGCCTAATAGCGCAGCTTGCCGCTTTTAATGCTGTGATTTCGCAGCCTAGATCAAAGGCGCTATAGGCAAAATTGTTTAATGCTTCAGCAGACTGAGTGTCTAGCTGTAAGGCTTGTTTGTATGCTTTGCTGGCGGCTAGTGGTTCTTGCAGTTGCATGTGAGTATTGGCTAAGCCAACTTGGGCTGTAAAATTTTCTGGCCAACGTTCAATCACGGCAGCATAAGTCAACTGTGCTGCTCGCAACTTTCCTACTTTTTCTAAATCCAGCGCAGCTTTAACTGCTTCTTGTTCAGTGACACTGTTGGGAATGTCGCCAATGGGAGCCGCGATTAATGCCCAATACTTGCCTCGTCGCCAAGTATTTTCGAAAGTTGTCCATGAGCTTCGATAATATTTATGACGTCCACTATGGAGTAAGAAATAATCATTATTCGGGTCACGTCCTGTGACTACGGAATAATGCCAAACAGGGTAGATATTAAACGCTAGATTTTGCAAAACGATGACTGGACGTTCAGCATTTATCTCTGAGCGTAAAGAAGCTAAGTCCATGTTCATGCTATATGCGACAAGCCCAAGGCTTCGAGCAGCCGCTTGCATCTCTACCTGTAAGCTGCCCTTCTTTTCTGGAATATAAATTAATTTAGCTACATCTTCGGCCGTCACATTTTGACCATAGTAATTGGCAACCATCGCCAGAGAAGCTGGTCCGCATAAGTTGTCTGTCTGCTCTATAAAAGGAACATCAAGGCGAATATCGGTCGGCAAGTCTTGAGGTTGTTTAGGGATAATTCGATCGGCAAGTGCCATAGCAGTACATCCTTGCAATGCATGCAGAGAGCAGAAGGCAAGGAAAAATATTTGTACAGTTTTAAAATTTAGAGAGATCAAAACGTAGTGGTTAAGTCAGTGAAGCCCATGAGTTCGAGCATGAATACAATTGGACCGGTTGCAAATAAGACTAGGCCAACACCACTAGCAGCAGGTAGCTGGTCAAATTGGTTAGCTAATTGCTGAATCTCTTGATCAGTGAGTTGGTCAATGCGCAGTTGAGCATGCTCTGGATCTATGCCGTGGGCGAGCAATGCTTGTTTAACATCGTCACGTAGTAAGGCTGTTTGAATCGATTGTTTATTAGATTCAACTTGCTGCTTATTGCTGATCGTTTCTGTCCCGATCATGCCGGCCTGAACGCTGCAAAACATCAAGCCTGCGGACATCAGGCAGATGGCCAGTCGGTGCTGGCTCTTGTGAGTTAATGGGGTCATCTTAGGATTACCAAATAAAATTTAGATAATTCTTGTACTTTTAGTGACTTACGTCAAGTTTTTGCGAAAATACTGCAGCTTATCGGGGAAACAGCACCAGATGTTCTAGATCTAGCCCAATTCCGAGTGGTTTTCCTATCTCGTGGTCGTGATGGCTGGGTGCATAACACAATACGCTATGTCCATTTGGCAGTCGTAAAGTATAGAGAAACTCGGCACCTAAGAAACGTTTGCCTTCAACAATAGCGGTGACCTGGCTGGTGTCATCGTGAGGGATATCATCAGGGCGAACTAACAAATCTACCACTTCACCTTTCTTGAATGCAGGATCGATTGGCCCATTAAGATTGCCAAAAACAGTTTCTATAGTGTTGTTGTCTAAGATAGTTGCTGGAATCAAATTACCTAAACCAACAAAGTCAGCGACAAATCGAGAAATGGGCTCATGGTAAATATTATAAGGCGTATCAAACTGAACAATTTTTCCATTCTCCATTACGCCGACCCAATCAGCGACTGCGAATGCTTCATGCTGATCATGGGTGACTAACACAGCCGTCATTTTTTCTTGTTTGAGAATGTCCCGGACTTGAGTGGCAAGTTGTTCGCGTAGATCAGGATCTAAGCTTGAAAAAGGTTCGTCTAATAATAGTATAGAAGGCTTGGGTGATAGTGCTCTTGCTAAAGCAACCCGTTGTTGTTGTCCGCCTGACAGTTCATGAGGGTATTTGCGATGATGCTTAGAATCAATTTCGACTAAATCTAATACATGTTTAACTTGTTGCTGAACGTAAGTTTTTTGTAACTTGCGAATACCGTATGCAACGTTGTCGAAAATAGTTAAGTGTGGGAATAAAGCAAGATCTTGAAACATCATGCCAATGTTTCGCGCTTCTGGTGCGAGAGAATTCTGGGAAGTGCTGATTACTTTGCCTTCAACTTTGATGCTGCCCTGATCTATGTTATGTAAACCGGCAATGGATCTTAATAGGGTGGTTTTTCCACAACCGCTAGGTCCAAGCAAGCAAACAATATCGTGGGCATTTACTTGCAGATTTGCACGCTCAAGAATATCTAACCCCATATGTGAAGCAGAGACATTTTTGACATCAAGTAAAGGTTTATCGTTGGGCATTGGCTTTTATCGATATATTTAAAAGAATCACTGGAATGATGCCAGTGATTACTATCGCTAGTGCAGCAGTCGAAGCATCAGCCAAACGTTCGTCTGATGCAAGTTCATATGCGCGAACAGCAAGTGTATTGAAGTTAAACGGGCGCATAATTAAAGTGGCTGGAAGTTCTTTCATTACCTCAACAAACACTAGCAGTGCAGCAGTGAATAATCCGCTGCGTATTAATGGTAAGTGGATGCTACGCAAGGTAGTAAAAAGATTATTGCCAAGTAATTGAGAGGCTTCATCGATGGAGTGATTGATTTTAGATAAGCTTGCTCCGACAGTTTGTAAAGCAAGAGATAAGAAGCGAGCAGTGTGGGCAAATACAAGCGCGAAAATAGTGCCAGTAAAAATAAGCCCAGTTTCAATGCCAAATTGGTGGTCAAGAAAATCAATCAGCCAGTTATCCATGCTACTAAAAACGATTAGTGTACCTACCGCGATGATGGTGCCGGGGACAGCGTAACCCATCGCGCTAAGATTGACTAAACTGTTCAAAATTGTATTTTTGCTGGCGCGTTTGCCATAAGCCAAAATGGTGGCAACAACTAGCGTGACTAATGCAGCGCTGGCAGCAAGAGAAAAACTGTTTAAAGCTAATGACCAGAATTGTTCATCGACCATGGTGCTTGCAGTGCGAATAGCCCAGGCGCTTAGCTGTAAAATAGGAATGATAAATCCAAACAAGGGTGGAAGTGCGCAGGCGATGAAGGCAAAAAATGCAGTCCAGCCATGTAGTGGAATTTCTCTGTTTTTTTGCGTGGCATTGCTTGGATTGTGATAACGAATTCGTCGGCGTTGGCGTTGTTCGAGTAAAAATAATACAAAAACAGTCAGCATTAATATGCTGGATAATTGTGCTGCGGTAACGGGTTCGCCAAAGCCAAACCAGGTGCGAAAAATTCCAGTAGTAAAAGTGTCTACTCCAAAATACTGAACTGTGCCGTAATCAGCCAGTGTTTCCATTAATGCTAGTGTGACACCCGCTGCAATCGCTGGGCGAGCGAGAGGAATGATGATGCTAAATAATCTTTCTATATTATTTGCGCCTAGAGAGCGAGCTGCATCAATCACGCTTGATGATTGGGAGATAAGTGTTGAACGTGTTAGTAGAAACACATAGGGATAGAGTGCAAATGAAAACATGGCAATGGCGCCACCCAATGAGCGAATTTCTGGAAACCAGTAATCCCCATATCCCCAGCCAAATAATTCGCGTATATAAGATTGAATAGGGCCGCTGAAATCTAATACGCCAGTGTAAGTATATGCCACGATGTATGCCGGGATGGCTAATGGCAGTAAAAGTAAAAATTCTAGTAACCGTTTTCCAGGAAAGGAATAGAGCGCGCATAGCCAAGCAGCGGGGACACCAATAATAAATGTGCCGATGGCAACGCCTAATGCTAGTAGTAAAGAGTTGGTGATGTATTCGGCTAAAACAGTATCAACTAAGTGCTGCCATGTATCAGTATGTGGGTGCAGGTTAAATTGCAATACAGCAATCAGCGGAGAGATAATAATTAATGTTATTAACGCTACTGTGAAAAACCATCCAAAAGAAAAGTTTCCGCGCATAGATAAAAGTGTGCGCGGAAACAACATGCTGCTAGTCATTGGCGTGATTGGTTAACTTAACAGCTCTAGCTGGTGGTTTATCGCCACTTAGCTCTATCCATGATTTGTACGGCGTTAGCGTTGAACTCACCTAATTTGCCTAAATTCAATGTATCAGCTTTGAATGGGCCCCAGCTCTCAAGGATTTGGTTTGGCTCTATGCCTTCAATAACTGCGAATTCTAAGTTAACGTCGCCATACCAAGCTTGTGCCTCTTTGGTGAAGAGGAAAGTGATTAGTTTGTTAGCCAACTCAACATGCTTAGCATATTTGGTAATCGCGATGCCACTGATGTTGACATGTGCACCGCGATCGCTTTGATTGGGCCAAAACAATTTTACTTTGGCTACTGCGGCTTGTTCTTCTTCGCTGCCGTTAATCATGTTGCCTAAGTAGTATGAATTAACTAAGGCGACATCACATTGTCCTGCTGCGACTGCTTTAACTTGATCGCGATCCCCGCCTTGAGGTTTGCGCGCTAAATTGACTGCAAAATCATTAGCCCAAGATTGAGTAGCTTCTTCACCATGATGAGCAATTAAAGAGGCGACTAACGATTGATTGTAAATGTTGTTGGATGAGCGCACACAAATTCTATTTTTCCATATTGGATCAGCTAAGTTTTCGTAAGAAGAAAGTTCAGACAGCTGAACGCGTTCATCGTTGTATATGATTGCTCTTACACGCACAGAAAGGCCTAACCAATAATTTTCTGGATCACGATATTGTTCGGGCGCTAGTTGAATAACTGATTCATCAGTGATGGCTTGTAATAAGTCTGCTTCTTTTGCGCGATGTAAACGGCCAGCGTCAGTAGTAATAAACACATCTGCTGGAGAGTTTTTACCTTCATTATTGAGGCGTTGTATTAATGCATCTGCTTTACTGGTGACTAGGTTGACCTGAACATTATGTTGTTCAGCGAACTTATCAAGTAACGGCTTGATGTAAGCCTCTTTACGGGCAGAGTAGACATTCAGTTCTTCTTTTGATTGCGTTTCGGAATGCGCAAGTTGTGTGAATACGCAGCAAAGTGTAATGTAAAGTATTGATTTAATATGAAGTTTCATAGTTGTTAATCCGTCTAGAGAATCGTCAAATGGTCCGTATTGGTACTGATAATAACACAAATGAGATGTATTCTCATTTGTATATTGGATTTTATTTGATCCAGTGCTTTTGCATTGTTTGTTCACGATATACATGTGATTTATATAGATGAGTGTGAAAATATCAATTTCGGCACAAACACAAACGCGTTGGACTGCGTTTGCTTTAGAGCAATCATTTCCTTCTCAAGTGATTGAAAAACAGCAGCTTATTCAATCGCTTTGGCAACAAAGTCCTTATTGTGAGCGTGTCTGCCAGCAATATCCTCAGTGGGTCAGCGAGCTTGTGCAG
>CALJEX010000092.1 GCA_938074525.1 uncultured Gammaproteobacteria bacterium | reverse complement strand
TCAGTTCATGACCAGACTTATAACCCTTAAATGAACCGATCAGACTATGTCCAAGCAGATATAGGTCACCGATTGCATCTAATATTTTGTGTTTAACGAACTCGTCTTCATATCTAAGCCCATCTTCATTAAGAATTTTCTGATCATCTACCGCAATGGCATTATCTAAACTACCGCCTAATGCGAGATTTTGTGCACGTAGGTATTCAAAGTCACGCAAAAAGCCAAATGTACGAGAGCGACTAACTTCCTTCACAAAAGAAGTTGATGAAAAATCGATTTCGGCAAATTGTGGGCCAGCTTGAAATACCGGGTGATCAAAATCGATAGTAAATGCGACTTTAAATCCATCATAAGGTTGAAATTCAGCCCAACGGTCTTCATCAGTGACACGAACCGGTTTCTTAATTCTAACAAATTTCTTCGCCACGCCTTGTTCTTGAATCCCAGCCGATTGCAGCAAAAATACAAAAGGCCCTGCACTGCCATCCATAATTGGTACTTCAGGCCCAGACAGTTCAACGTATAAATTATCAATTCCAAGACCAGCAATTGCGGATAGCAAATGCTCAACTGTCGATACTTTAACGCCGTTTTTTTCTAATGTTGTGGACAATTGTGTGTCGCCAACATTACCTATACAGGCCTTAATTTCTGGGGAATCTGGTATATCCGAACGTATGAATATGATGCCTGAATCTGCATTAGCAGGCCTCAATGTTAGGTGGATTTTCTCTCCCGTATGGAGACCCACGCCACTCGCTCGAATAATATTTTTTAATGTTCTTTGTCTTATCATTATTACATTCCCAGAATTATGTCGGCCGTCCTTAGCAATGCGATCAGTCTCGCAATTGAGAACCATTATCAATTAGATTACGGAAGTTTTCCAGTTCCAATCATCAATCTAAACCTTACGACCAATTACCCGCCTTATAATTCCCTTGTTTCTTTCCATCAATCGGCCTGCTAGTCAGCTTGTCTACGTAAAAATGCTGGGATATCCAATAAATCTTCATTATAAGACCCATCAACTGCACTTTTTATTTCAGCTTCTTCAGCACACATTTTTGCTGGTCGCTCTAATTCCTTAAAATTGCTTTCTTTTTCGATATTAGCAATGGCCGGTTCAACTAGAGACACCTTCGCCGCAGGAGGTATCGCAGCATTCTGCACACCCAATCCTGTCGCTACTAATGTGACGCGTAATCTTTCTTCCATCGACTCGTCAATTGCCGTACCCACTACTACCGTCGCATCATCAGAGGCTAATGCTTCAATATGCGAACCTACCTCAGCAATTTCATTCATGCCGATGTTTGGTCCTGCAGTAATATTGACTAATATACCGCGTGCACCAGTAATATTAATATCTTCCAAAAGAGGGCTTGATATTGCCGCTTCTGCTGCTTCACGAGCACGCTCTGCACCGATACCAGTACCAGACCCCATCATTGCCATGCCCATTTCTGACATCACGGTACGCACATCAGCGAAATCAACATTTATCAAACCTGGGCAGGTAATCAATTCAGCAATCCCTTGAACTGCACCTAGCAATACATCGTTTGCTGCACGAAATGCTTCTAACAGACTAGTATTGTCTCCTAATACCGTTAATAGTTTTTCATTAGGAATAGTGATTAACGAGTCAACTTGATTTGAGAGTTCTTCAATACCACGATTCGCTATTTGAGTTCGCTTAGTCCCCTCAAAAGGAAATGGTTTCGTCACAACGGCAACAGTAAGTATGCCTAATTCTTTTGCCACTTCGGCCACGATCGGCGCAGCACCAGTCCCGGTTCCGCCACCCATACCTGCAGTGATGAATAACATATCGGCACCTGCAATGACATCATGAATTCGATCACGATCTTCTAGTGCAGATTGTCGACCAATTTCAGGATTAGCGCCTGCACCCAATCCTTTAGTGATTTCAGTACCCAACTGCAAAGTACTTTTAGCATTAGTGCGTTGCAGTGCTTGCGAATCTGTATTGGCACAAATGAAATCGACACCATCAATCTCAGCATTCACCATATGTTGAACTGCGTTACCGCCACCGCCTCCAACACCGATGACTTTTATTACTGCGCTTTGCCCGTATGCATCTACTAATTCAAACATTTTGTTTCTCCTCTAGTCACGGATTTTAACCCGAAAAAAATTAAAAATTACCTTTAACCCAATTTTTTACTTTCCCAAACACAGCGGATAATCCTCCGCTGTTATATTTCTTATGTTCTGAAGCCTGTTCACTAAGATGTCCAAACAACAACAAGCCAACACCTGTTGCATGTATTGGATTTCGCACCACATCTATCAATCCAGTAACGTATTGCGGAACACCTAATCGAACTGGCATATGAAATACTTCTTCAGCCAACTCAACCACTCCTTCCATTTTTGAACTACCACCAGTGAGAACAATTCCCGCCGCAATTAAATTCTCATAACCACTTCTTCTTAACTCAGCGAGTATTAGTGACATTAATTCTTCATAACGCGGCTCCACTACCTCAGCCAATGTTTGTCTTGCCAATCTGCGCGGCGCTCGTTCACCGACACTAGGCACTTCTATTACTTCATCTGCGTTCGTCAATTGGCGCAAAGCACATGCATACTTAATTTTAATCTCTTCCGCATATTGCGTTGGAGTACGCATAGCAATGGCAATATCATTAGTCACCTGATCACCTGCGATGGGAATAACAGCAGTGTGTTTAATCGCACCTTCTGTAAATACCGCAATATCAGTTGTCCCCCCACCAATATCGACCAAACAAATACCAAGTTCTTTTTCATCTTCAGTTAGCGCTGAATAACTTGAAGCCAACTGCTCTAAAATAACGTCATCAGCATGTAATCCGCAGCGCTCTATACACTTAATGATATTTTGCGCAGCTGAAACAGCGCCTGTCACCAAATGCACTTTCGCTTCCATGCGCACACCAGACATGCCTATCGGCTCGCGAATGCCTTCTTGCTGATCAATAATAAATTCTTGTGGTAACACATGAAGTATTTTTTGATCAGCAGGGATCGCCAAGGCTCTAGCTGCATCAATTACTCTTTCCACATCACTTTCGAGCACTTCACCATCTCGAATTGCGACAATACCGTGTGAGTTCATACTCCTTATATGACTACCCGCAATACCTGCATATACTGAGTGAATTTGGCAACCAGCCATTAGCTCTGCTTCTTCTACTGCACGCTGAATTGATCGCACTGTAGATTCGATGTTCACTACCACACCTTTCTTCAATCCACGCGATATATGAGTGCCAACACCAATAATTTCTAACTCATTATCATCGTTCACCTCCGCCACTATAGCGACGATTTTAGAAGTGCCTATATCTAGCCCGACAATCATTCCGTTTTCAGATTTTTTGCTCATATCTATTTATAAATCTAAATTAGTTAACCATTCCA
>CALJEX010000091.1 GCA_938074525.1 uncultured Gammaproteobacteria bacterium | reverse complement strand
GCTACTAAATTCCGCAAAAATTATTGGTATGAAAGTGCCGTTTAGTCAAGAGGAATTGAATCAAGCACAAGTTGAAGTGGTTAAGGCTAATGATATGGACTACGGCTATATTCGTCCAATGTGTTTTTATGGTTCGGAAGGTATGGGGTTGCGTGCTGATAATTTAAAAGTACATTGCATCGTCGCCGCCTGGGAGTGGGGCGCGTATATGGGTAAGGAGTGCTTAGAAAATGGTATTCGTGTAAAGACTTCTTCATTTACTCGTCATCATGTGAATGCCACGATGTGTAAAGCTAAAGTAAATGGCCATTACGTGAACTCAATGTTGGCGTTGCAAGAAGCAACACAAGATGGCTATGACGAAGCGCTACTTCTAGATCCGCAGGGATTTGTTGCTGAAGGTAGTGGTGAGAATGTGTTTATTGTTCGTGACGGTATTCTGTATACGCCCGAGCTAAGTTCTGCGTTAGATGGCATCACCCGTAGAACCATTATTGGCTTAGCTGATGAGATGAATCTCCCTGTCGTAGAAAAACAAATTTCTCGTGATGAGGTTTATATTGCTGATGAAGCATTTTTTACTGGAACCGCTGCTGAAGTGACGCCGATCCGCGAGCTTGATAATCGTCCTATCGGTACAGGGACGCGTGGACCGATTACACAAGAGTTGCAATCGAAATATTTTAAAATTGTTCACGGGGAAGTGGATGAATATGCGAATTGGTTAACCTCAGCTTGTTAATAACATTTGTTATTTTGAAATAAAAATGGATGTTCATGTATTAGTTGTTGGTGATGTGAGGCTGGATAGATACTGGCATGCAGATGCAAACCGCATTTCTCCGGAAGCACCAGTTCCTGTTGCTAGCATTACTGATACTAACGACCGTGCGGGTGGTGCAGCCAATGTGGCACAAAATATTAGTTCGTTGGGTTCGCAAGTCACCTTGTTGGGTGTTATCGGTGATGATCAAGAAGGTGAAGCGCTAAACGCTATTCTACAAAAGCAAAACATAAACACTAATCTTGTCTCAAATTCTAGGATTAGAACAACCTCAAAGATTAGAATCGTTAGTCGTAATCAGCAGTTAATTCGGCTGGATTTTGATGATAAGGCGCACAGTTTTAATGCAGAAGTAGAAAAAGCATTTGCAGCAAGCGTGGAACAATGTTCTATCGTTATTTTGTCTGATTATGGCAAAGGCGTGTTGTCTAATGTGCAGGCGATTATTCAAGTCGCGCAAGCTAAAAATAAAAAAGTAATTGTTGACCCTAAAGGCACAGACTTTTCTAAATATAGAAATGCCTCTGTGATAACGCCTAATTACTCAGAGTTTTGTGCGGTAGTTGGCGAATGTGATTCAGAGCAAGATATTTATCGCAAAGCACAAGCGTTATGCTCAGAAAATAATTTTGAGGCGTTGTTGATTACACGCAGTGAAAAAGGCATGACGCTAGTGATGCATGATGGAACAGTAACAAACTTTCCAGCGCAGATGCGTGAAGTTTATGATGTAACAGGTGCGGGTGATACAGTGATCTCTGCATTTGCAATGAGCTTAGCTGCAGATGGAGATTTCAATCAAGCTGCGCATGTGGCAAATGTTGCTGCAAGTATTGTCGTGGGTAAATTTGGCGCAGCCACTGTGTCAGCAGAAGAGTTAACTCATGGCATGCTTAGCTATGAATGTCCAAGTAGCAAGTTAGTTAGCAGTGACTTCTTGGCTAAGCGCATTGAAGGTGCGCATGCTAAAAAGCAGACAGTGGTATTCACTAATGGTTGTTTTGATGTGTTGCATAAAGGACATGCGCACTTGTTAAGAGAAGCCTCGACGTTTGGCGATATGGTGGTGGTAGCACTTAATTCTGATGACTCAGTTCGCCGACTCAAGGGAGATGAACGCCCTATCAATAGCTTGCAAGACAGAGCTGAAATGCTTTCGTATTTCTCATCTATTGATTGGGTGGTTTCGTTTAATGACGATACTCCTGAAGCTTTGATTAAGAGCCTAAACCCGGATGTGCTAGTTAAAGGTGGGGATTATCAGCCTGACACTATTGTCGGAGCCGACTATGTCCAAAAGCGTGGTGGGGAAGTGAAGATAATTCCTTTCGTAGAGGGTTATTCAACTAGCAGTATTATTTCGTCGATTATTGATAAAAATTGAGACTCTCCAAAGCTGGCCGCTAATAGTTATTTAGTTGCACTTCATCTGATAAATTGTGAAAGACGTATAATTATTGCTTTAGTGGAGCCTGTAGAATCTTGATTCTTGGGGAAACTTCGACTTTGATAATTAGATGAAAGAATATGTAGTCACATTTAACTTGCTAGCAGAAGACTACGAGCAAGCGAAGAAACTCAGCGAACCAATTTGTACATACTTTCTTAAAGATCATATGTGTACATTGGAGTCTGTTCGCGTAAAAAACCCAGAGCCTGTCGCTAACAGATCAGCAGGGCGTAGAAAAGCAGATAAATCTTGGTTAAACAGCTTCGGCTACTCTGAGAAATAACTATTAAACATTAGTTAGTTGCGCTTATTGCTGGGCTTGATCCATTTGTAAATATTGAGTCCGCCCTTCATCCAGAACTTTAAAATATTTTTTTCTAGAAAACTAGCAGGCCTATCTAAATAATATTTTAGGCTTTCGTCGCTATCAATGTCGTGTATTCGAAATCGCCGAATGCATCGAATATCTAATAACTTCTTTCTCCACGGCTTCTCGCCACGAACAAAATGCATTTTATCTAAGTCTATTAAGGTAAATTTCATTTGCTTGACAGTATCGGGTGTAAGCAGGCTAATGTCTGTGACCGGCGAACATAATAAAAAATTGCCCGCATGAGGGTCACCATGGCGGATATTGTTAGCATGAAGACAGCGAACAATAGTGGCTAGAGATTGGGCGATAGTACTAATGATAAGCTTTGATTGTTCATTTTTTTGACTTACTTGCTCGCATAAATCAAAAACAGACATGCTGGCATTCACTTTTTCATAGAGAAGATAGGATTTTTCACTCTGGGTTTGACGTTTGCAGGTCCAATGTCCTAAGACTTTAATGCTATCGACATTAATTTTTTCTAAGGCAACT
>CALJEX010000090.1 GCA_938074525.1 uncultured Gammaproteobacteria bacterium | reverse complement strand
TTATTAATGTTGATTAAACAAGTTTCGCTTTGTTAAATAAATTTCTTAGGTCTACAATTCAGATCTTATAACGCTAATATTTTAAACCATCGTAAAGTCCAATGCGCAAAAATCTTAATAGAATTTATAAATTATCTCCCCCTTGTACTAGGTTTAACGCTTATATCTGCAGGATATAGTACTACCCCTAAAGAATCAGCTACCATGGATACGGCCGATAGCATGGTTAAAGAGACCATGGCTATGGAAGAGGAAAGCTCTTCAACTACCGTATACGAGGTAGATAATGCTGACGTGGATGTGGGAACTTTACCCGCACCACCGCAGAATAACCAAGCTACTTTAAGGTCTTCTGCCCCGAGCAATATATTGTGCAGAAAGGCGATACATTATGGGATTTATCTAATAAATTCCTCAATCAACCTTGGTATTGGCCAGAAATTTGGTACATGAACCCACAGTCACAAACCCCTCACTTAATCTACCCAGGTGACGTCATTAACGTATTTTATGTGGGCGGCAAGCCATATATAACGGTTAATGGAGACAATAGAGTTTCTGGCATCGAGCGACTTTCTCCAATTATGCGAGGAGAGCCGATAGAAGCGTCTTAGCAAGTCATTCCAATTCAGGCAATCGAACAATTCTTAACAAGACCCCTAATCGTCGGACTAGATGAATTAAACTCTTCTCCGCACATTGTAGCCTCGAGAGACGGCCGACTAGTCTATGGTTCAAACGATTTAGTCTATGTTAAAGACGCTGCAGATTTGCAATTAGACAGCTCGTACAATGTATATAGGCCTGGGACAGCATTAAAAGACCCTATCACTAATGAGCTATTAGGCTACGAAGCAATACATGTTGGTGATGGAAAACTCGTTCAAGAAGGTGAACCGGCTTCATTATTTTTGACTGCTGCAAACCGAGAAATCCTGCGCGGTGATCGAATCATAGGGGTAGATGTCGTAGATGCAGATGGCGCATTTTATCCTCGCTCGCCAGAACAACAGGTTGATGGCCATGTAATTTACTTATATGACGCTATCTCACAGGTCGGGGCTTACCAAATTGTCGCTGTGAATCTCGGCGAAAAAGACGGAATTGAAAAAGGGCACGTGTTGGCTATTGATAGAGCTGGTGGATTAGCAACTGATCCATATGCTAGAGAAGACCAAACAAAGGTAGTTACTTTACCAAACGATCATACAGCTGATGCCATTGTATTTCGTGTGTTTAATAACCTAAGCTACTTGTTTATTCTTGATGCTAATCGCCCCGTTAGAAACGGTGATATCGTATCAAGTCGCGAATAACTTTCTTAGTTACATTGTGCGTTAGCCACTACCGTAAAATATCTAGCTAAGTAAGCTCCTCTGAAATTTCAGGGGAGCTTACTTACATGCTAAATATCGAAGACTGGCTAAAACTCTGGCATATTCCAGGCATTGGTCCTAAAACATTTAGTTATCTACTAGGTAAATTTTCTAGTCCTAGCACTCTATTTAGAGCTAAGTATCCAGAGCTGATAGATAGAGGGATACCAAACAAAGTGGCTAAAGCTATTGTTAGTAACCACTCTAATAATTATCTCGAGGACATTCGCTGGCTTAACTCTAGCCCTAAAAACCACATAGTCTTGCTACCACAAAAAACTTATCCAAGTTTACTTAGGCAAATATACCTTCCTCCACCGATTTTATACGCTACCGGTAATTTGGCTTTGCTAAATACACCCGCTTGCATAGCTATGGTAGGCGGAAGAAAAGCTAGTTCTTTGGGGAAATCTTTGGCCCATAAGCTTTCTTCTCAACTAGCCTCATCAAACATATCAGTAGTAAGCGGATTAGCACGCGGTATTGATAAACAGGCTCATCAAGGCGCTTTGAGCTCAACTCATGGAAACACTATTGCTGTATTAGCCAACGGTTTAGATAACATTTATCCACGGGAACATCGTGTTTTGTCACGTAATATCGCTACTAAAGGCTTATTGCTCTCAGAGTTCTCCCCAGGTACAAAACCATTGCCCCAACATTTTCCTAGAAGAAACAGAATTATCAGTGGTCTTTGTCACGGTACGATTGTGATAGAAGCTGCTGCTAAGAGTGGCTCTTTAATTACGGCACGCTATGCTCTAGAGCAGGGACGGGAAGTTTTTGCCGTACCAGGACCTATCAATAATCCTCTCAATCAAGGATGCCATGACCTAATTCAACAAGGCGCCAAGCTGACCACCTGTATTGAGGATATATTTTCAGAGTTACCTTTATTGGCTGCCACCAACACTACTTCAGTTCCCTCTTGCACAGAAATTCATCAACCGCCTACTAGTGTAGCGATGAAATTACTCGATTATCTTGAATACACCCCTATGACAATTGAGTTAATTATTGAAAAAAGTGGATTGACCCCAGAACAAGTTTCCTCCATGCTGACAGAGCTTGAAATTGGCGGCCGAGTAACCTCAGACGCCTTTGGACACTATATTCGCGCATAGCAACGGATTTGATAAATGAAAGAAAATGTTCTGGACGTCTTAACTTACATGTTTGAAAGCTGCTTTGAAGAAGCTGACGCCATGTTTAATCGTGAGGCGTTGCTAGAAGAATTAGTTGAAGTCGGGTTTGATCACGGCGATGTCGAGAAAGCATTTAACTGGCTTGCCGATCTACCTACATCAAATGACGACTTAGAACTATCATCACCTGGGAATGGGTCTACCCGGGTCTATAATCCGTGGGAGCTTAAAAAGCTCGACCTCGATTGCCAGGGCTATCTATTAGAACTTGAGCAAATGGGCATACTCACTGCGGCGAGTCGCGAACTTGTCATTGACAGAGTCATGGCATTAGAAGCAGATGAAATAAATATTGAACAACTTCGATGGGTCTGTCTAATCGTGTTATATAACCTTTCCGGTACGGATGTGCCGTACAACTGGTTAGAAGACGTGATTATGGATTTATCCTCATCTCACATTCATTAAAGCATCGATCACTTTTTTACTTCTGTAGTTTCTAAATGGGTAAGAACCTCGTCATCGTAGAGTCGCCGGCTAAAGCTAAGACGATCGAAAAGTATTTAGGTAAAGATTTCACTGTATTGGCGTCTTACGGGCACGTGCGCGATCTTGTACCAAAAGAAGGTGCAGTCGATCCTGAAAATCAGTTCGCGATGAAGTATCAGCTAATCGAGCGAAATGAAAAACATGTCACTGCGATTAGCAAAGCTTTAAAAAAATCTGACGCTTTATATCTCGCCACTGACCCGGATAGAGAGGGCGAAGCCATCTCCTGGCACTTGTCAGAGTTATTAAAAGAACGAGGTCTGCTTGAAAATAAACAAGTACATCGAGTTGTGTTTCACGAAATCACAAAGTCTGCCGTTCAGGATGCGATAGATAATCCTCGAGGGCTTGCCAATGACCTGGTCTATGCACAACAGGCACGACGTGCCCTCGACTATTTAGTCGGTTTTAATTTATCGCCGTTACTATGGAAAAAAATTAAACGAGGATTATCTGCCGGTCGCGTGCAAAGCCCTGCTTTAAGACTTCTGTGCGAACGTGAAGATGAAATTGAAAAATTTGAAGCCTTAGAATATTGGACAATTGAAGCTGACTGTAAAAAAGAAAAACAAGCTTTCCAAGCCAAACTTTCGCACTAT
>CALJEX010000089.1 GCA_938074525.1 uncultured Gammaproteobacteria bacterium | reverse complement strand
ATATTGCTATAACTATTATGTTAGAAATTGTCTTCATATGCATACTAACAAAATGACCCCGCTTCCTTACGGCGGGGTTTTTTTAATAATTTAGCAAGCCTGTTTGAGAAATCATCAACCATCTTGATTTAGAAGTCGTATATATTTTACATGCACGGCCATCCCAATGTAATTTATCCCCAGACTTTGTTTGCCATAATGTATCAACGTCTACGACGGCAAATGCACCATCTCCCTCTTTTGAAAGCTCAATTTTTCTCGTCTTCCTAACATTATGTATAAGATCATATTTGTCAAAAAAATCCTCCAAATACTTATGCCAACGCTTTCTATTATATCGACCCCAAGGCATTACCCATTCTAAAGGATTGTGCGCATCGCCATTTGGCGGCCATGGCCAAACCATATCTGGATGAAATATACTTAATAATAGTTCAATATTTTTAGTATCAAATGCCTCTGTCTCGGTATTTATTATTTCAATTATTTTAGTTTCATTATCCATGGCTACCTTCAAGCTTAGTTAAAAAAGAAAGCATTTCCAAAGCTAGGGTAAATTTGTATTTAGCTTTGCGAGCTGCTTTATTAGTAACGTTGGAATCAATCTGATATCTGTTTCATATAGTCGCTTACCGGCCAAAAACAGTCATTTCGCATTTGATTGAAGTGCAATATTGCCCATTTCAATAGGCCTCTCCCACGACTTATCTTTGTAGTCGATCTTCAGTAGCATAGTTTCTTCACCATTACATTTACTTTGAAGCCAATAACTAGCTGGGCATGGTGAAACCGTAGTACTGTAATTGAATTTACCTTGTACTACCTGAGTTGTGTAAGGAAGTAATTTTTTATCTTCAGATAATAAATTCACTTCACATCCTTTTTCAGGGGCAGTCCCGGTTGCTACGAGCAACCCATCTCCAACCACAAGAGTACAACATCCATTTAGTGCAAGTAACAATATAGTGGTTGCAAATATGTATCTCATTAAATTAATGTTGTCGCCTTACGGCCAATAGCGGACATTCGGATAGCGATAGGTTGTTATTCAGCATTAGTCACAATTACCATAGAATTTTATTAAATATTGTGTGATTAAGAAAAACATAAAAAATAAGATTATATGCAAGCATAAGTCGTCTTTTAGTTAGATTTTCAACCTCTGGAGATACAAAACCAGTCATAGCCAGGGACATTGGTAGTTTCATAATAAATTCGATTATTGGCATTAAAAAGATAATTGAATTTCCAATAACTAGGGAAATAAAACCAAAATGCTTTAAATTTTCAATATTTATAACAAAACCAATAACAAGAGTTAAGCAGGTAATAATCAGTACAATTAAATATGCTTTATTTTGTTTACTCTTATCATTACTCATACAAACCTGCTAATTAATATTTAATGGTTTCCGTTATGTCACTTTACGGCCAAAAGCAGGCATTAATGGATGTGGGTTATTTCTTAGCTTCAAACTCATCTTCGCGTAATTTAGCAACCCCATTGTCCTGTAATACCCATAGCTCTTTATGAATCACTCCACTAGCTTTATTCATTTTCCAGCCAGAGGTAAGAACTGCACTTGTATCATTAATGACTTTAATATTTGGATTTACATATTCAACATTAGAGAAA
Organism: uncultured Gammaproteobacteria bacterium; assembly: GCA_938074525.1. Taxonomy (GTDB): domain Bacteria; phylum Pseudomonadota; class Gammaproteobacteria; order UBA4575; family UBA4575; genus UBA1858. Next base: position 24,689 of record CALJEX010000089.1, on the reverse strand, counting down.
CCATCTTCAATGAGTTTTTGCCAGAATCCCTGAATTTCAACAGCACCATAAAAAGTACCAAAAGGTATCGCATTCATAACTGCAGTCTCCTCGTATTGACCAGCACAACCCGCAGCATCACCAGAATTAAAAGCTGATTTCCATTGCTCACTAGCAATTTTAATTGCATCTAGAATAAGATCTTTTCGTTCTTCAGTAACCATTTATACATATTCCTTTGTTAAATAAATGACTGTTATCGGCCAATAGCGGACATTCTATTAGAATGATTTATCAACATTCGAGCATTCGTTAAATAATCCACTGGTGTCGGTTGATTGAATTACTTGCTTCCAGCCTCCGCTCTCGGATTTATAGTTTATTACTACACCACCTACCAATATATTAATTGATAAATTAGGTGATATATATGTTTGACTTGGCACGTATGTCACTGGTGTATCTTTCCATCCGCTCTGATTTGATTTTAACCACGTTTCCAAGTGAATATATTCTTTGGAGTTTTGATCAATTTGAGTGCCACAGCGTTCAAGCTCATCCGGCAACAATGTAGCAAAGTCAACTTCCTGTTCCCAATTAAAGTAAAGAAAAACCGCCATTACCAACATTGAAATTATAAACGTAAGTCCAATGATAATTTTTAATATGGTTTTCATATTCTTTTGTTTTTCTGCATACGGCCAATAACGGACATTTAAAGTCCTATTCCCATTATTACATTACCAAGTATTATCCATACTCCAATCCCGACTAAAGCTAAAATTATAGTGATGTGATTTTTTATTAGCGTGGGAAGTAAGATTAATATTATAGGCAGTATTGAATAGACCAATACATTTCCAATTAACTCCCGACTCAATTGAAAAAACAAAAACGGCCCAAATACAAAGTCATAAGTACTTGGAAATTTAGTGGGTAGAGATATATAACTAAAAATACCAAAACAAACAAAGAAAGCTAGTAGACCGATAAACTTGCTAGATATTTTCATATTATATTGTCTGCAAACGGCTCAAAAGCGGTCATTTGATTAGTCTTGAGAGTTTTTAATTTGTTCTGCAAGCGAAAATACTCTGGAACTTAATTTTTGTGTTTCTGGATCGGATATGTCGTTAATTGAACCCATGCCACCATAAGCGGAAAGTAATCTTTCAATACCATGAAAGTCTGAATTAGAAATTTCTCGTTTAGAATTTTCCATCCATTCAGCCCAGTGCTCTTCTCCTCGATTGTTTAGTATTTGAATAAAACTTTCGAGGACATTTAGTAATTCTTCGGTCTTTGGTCCCATATAATTTAGTCAGCATTCGGCTCAACAGCGGTCATTAGTAAATGTAATGCTTCCTGAAATTTGTTATTTGGATTCATTTTGAAAATGACCCACATTTACTTTTTAAACTCGTATTTAATAGATGCATACCAGTTTCTAAAAACCATATAAACGCCAACTAGTGCTGCAATAAAAGAGAATGGCTTTAGCCAATCTATGCCTAACTTTATGTGGAGCGTGCCCAGAAATATTGCAGTTACGATTGTAACCATCATGACCTCAAATTTAAAAGGCGGCTTGAACTCATTATTATTCATTGGTGGTGACCCGCATAGTTGAAGAAGTATTTTCTTATACTACTGAATATGTCAAATGTCGGCTATGGGTCGAAAGCGGTCATTAGCGTATGGAGTATATTAGCAAAAACAAATATACTGAGTCACAATTGGTTATAATGTCTGCTAACGACCCATAGCGGACATTGGAGTAATTTATGATAATGGCGTCTGGATTTTCTCACTTCCACATTCCACACATATTCTATAACTGTTATGTTTATTAAATGATTTGTCCAAACTGCCAATCTGAAAATAATCCATTAAGCTATGGATTAGATAATAGCCGTGACAGACCTGCAACTTGTCAGGAATGTGGGTCAAAGTATTATGTTAGACGCCTTATTTCGAATGTTTATTTAATGGGTTTTTGGTATTCGGGAATAGGATTTATCGCTTTGCTTTTAGTTTATCTTAGGTGGTCTTTTCTAGGATTGGTAATCGGTATTGTCTCAAGTGTTTTTTTGCATTATTTATTATTATGGGTTGAGAATAAAATATTTACCCCCAAAATATTTACATCAGCTGAGGAAAAATCAGGCAATAGATATTTATTAGTAGCGCGCACAATAGTTGGTGTGGCAATTGCAGTTTTTGTGTATTTTACGTTTTTCCACAAATGAAAATTCATAAAAACACAACAAGCTGCATTATGTGGAAGATATTTAATAAATTCATTCGAATAATAGCTTGGGCATTTTTAATCGGGGGAATATATGGTGTTGTGTCCAATACTGTAGAAATGTATAAGCATTTGAATGGTGGCAGTCTATGGATTACAGATACAACTATTGGTGTCATGGGAATAGCTGCATTTGCAATATGTGGTCTTTTGGGGTTTTTGCTATTAAAAGCAAAACCTTATTATCCAAGTTCAGACCACGAATGACCGCTATTGGCCGGTAACCGTCTTTTAGTAATAATATATGAAACTGATATTCCTATTAATCGCTACCCTTGCCACTAATACTGTTTTCGCTAAGGACTTTCGCGCTCTTAACTATGGCGATAAATGCGATAACCTAGCCCATGTGGAAGCTGACCTAGGGACAATCCAAGTAAGTGGAAATGTATTCAAAGGTATATTCGTTTATCAAGGCATACAAATAGGAGAAGAGGCTACTATTTATTACTCATGCACTGATAGCAATTTTGAAAGCGGAATGGTTTTATACAAATTGCACTCTGAACGTGAGTTAGAAAAATTTATCGATGAGGTTAAACAGCTTATGAGTGACTTCCATACTGCACCAGCGAATAACTCCTTAGAACAATCTAAAATGAAAATGACAGTATGGAAGTTAGAAAATTCTAACTATATCTCTCTGGGTATAGCGCATGATAATTCAGTAGCTATTACTTTTTCAAAATATGAGGAATAGCAATTCTCAGAATAAAGCGCCAACCAAATTATCGACCAATGTCCGCTATTGGCAGCCGAAAGCGGACACTCTTAAGTCGAAAGTCTATTTGGAAAGAATGGCTGGGTGAGATTTCAGCTAAGTAGCGACTTAATCACTTCTTTATAAATATCTTTTAGCTGATTAAGTTCTTCGATATCGGTGTGTTCGTCGATTTGATGGATAGTCGCGTTGATGACGCCTAGCTCAACAACTTCTGCACCTGTAGGTGCAATGAAGCGGCCATCTGAAGTGCCGCCGCCGGTCGATAATTCTGTAGTCCGGCCTGTGACAGATTTTATAGCATGTTGGCAAGCGTCGACTAGCTTTCCTTCTGGTGTGAGGAAAGGGTTGCCGGATAGTCGCCAGGCGAGTTCGTGTTTAATGTTTTTGTTTTGAATGACTTGTTCAATGCGCTGCTTAATTTCGTCAGCAGTAATTTCTGTTGAGAAGCGTAAGTTGAATGATGCTTCTGCAGTCGCGGGAATAACATTTTCTGCACCCGTGCCGGCTTGCACGTTTGAAATTTGAAATGTGGTGGCAGGGAAGTGATCGTTGCCTTGATCCCACTCAATAGAAGTCAGTTCTGATAATAGATCAGAAAGAATATGAATAGGGTTGTCTGCTAAATGTGGGTAGGCGACATGTCCTTGTTTGCCAATCACAGTGATATGCGCGCAGAGTGATCCGCGACGACCATTTTTAATCACATCGCCAACATGATTAGTGCTAGAAGGTTCGCCTACTAAGCAGTAATCAAGATTGACATTGTTGTTTTGTAAGTGCTCGACAACTTTCACTGTGCCATTAATAGCCGGGCCTTCTTCATCGCTAGTAAGTAAGAATGCGATTGAGCCTTTATGATTTGGGTTTTCTTCAATAAATTCTTCACAAGCAACTACCATGGCGGCAATGCCTGTTTTCATATCGGCAGAGCCACGGCCGTGCAGCTGGCCGTTATCAACTGTGGCGGCAAAAGGAGGGTGTGTCCATTTGTCTTCTGGGCCGGTGGGTACTACGTCTGTGTGGCCTGTAAACACGAACAGTGGGCCTTCAGTGCCTTTGCGTATCCACGCGTTGGAGACATCTGCAAAAGGTAAGGGCTCTATTGTGAATCCGCTAGTGGCTAATCTTTCTGCGAGCAAGTCTAAGCAACCTTCGTCTTTGGGTGTGACGGAAGGCTTTTGTATTAGTTGCCGGCTTAGTTCTAAGGTTTTGCTCATGGGCTTAAAATTGTTGTTTGTAGGTGTCTTCAGAGAATCCGACAATCACATCGCCGTTGTGTTCAATCACGGGGCGTTTAATTAATGTTGGTTGTTCCACCATTAATTTAATCGCCTTAGTTTTGTTGATGCTGTCTTTTTCATTGTCAGACAGTTTGCGCCAAGTGGTGCCGCGGCGATTGAGTAATATTTCCCAATCTGCTTTGCTGAACCATTGTTTAACTTTAGCTTGTGTTAAGCCGTCTTTACGAAAGTCATGAAACTGGTAGTCGATATTATTCTTCGTTAACCAGTTGCATGCTTTCTTAACTGTGTCGCAATTTTTTATACCATAGACGGTAATCATAGAAGCTAGTCGATGCTGCGAAGTAATTCGTTAATGCCGACTTTGCTACGAGTCTTCTCATCAACTTGCTTCACGATGACTACACAGTACAAGCTGTACTTGCCATCTTTTGAAGGTAAGTTGCCTGATACCACGACTGACCCAGCAGGGATGCGACCGTAAGTAACTTCACCTGTTTCGCGATTATAAATTTTAGTACTCTTACCGATGTAAACACCCATTGAAATCACAGCACCTTTTTCTACGATGACGCCTTCAACAACTTCTGAACGTGCGCCAATGAAACAGTTGTCTTCAATAATGGTAGGTGCTGCTTGTAATGGCTCCAATACGCCGCCAATGCCAACGCCGCCAGAAAGGTGAACGTTCTTACCGATCTGCGCACATGATCCTACGGTTACCCATGTGTCGACCATGGTGCCAGAATCAACATAAGCGCCGATGTTGACGAAGCTCGGCATTAATACTGTGTTAGGTGCAATGTATGAACCGCGTCTTGCCATGGCGTTAGGCACAATGCGTACACCCATTTTTTCAAATTCTTCAGCAGACTGATTAGCAAACTTTGGTGGGACCTTATCGTAGCACTGAGCGGCGCCACCTGGCATCACGCTGTTTTCTTCTATACGAAAAGATAAAAGCACGGCTTTTTTGAGCCATTCATTAATTACCCATTCGCCATTCACTTTTTCGGCGACGCGCGCTTTGCCAGAATCTAGCTGGCCGATGGCATCGATCACAGCGACTTTGACTTCGCTGCTGACGTTGCTAGGTGAAATATTTGCGCGGTCTTCGAATGCGCCTTCGATAATATCTTGAATATTGCTCATTTAAATTTTCCTTAACGTATGCTTTTTATATATGTAGTAATTCTTTGTGCAGCAGTTTGGCACTCCTCGGGAGTGGCCACTAATGCAATTCTGACTCGATTGGTGCCGGGATTTTGATTGTTCACTGAACGCGCAAGATATTTGCCGGGCAGCACCGTGACATTTTGCTGGGAGTATAACCCAAGCGCAAATTGTTCATCATCTATCGGGGTGGGTAGCCATAAATAAAATCCCGCTTGAGGCTGCTTGATGGCAATCTCTTTGGATATTTCTTCGATGGCGAAGTTAAAACTCTGCTGGTAGCGGGCGCGATTCACTTGTACGTGGGATTCATCACTCCAGGCAGCGGTGCTAGCAATTTGGGTGCTCACCGGCATGGCGCTGCCGTGGTATGTGCGGTATTTGAGAAACTGAGAAATAATGCTGGCATCACCAACAACAAAACCTGAACGTAGCCCTGGTGAGTTACTGCGCTTGGATAAACTATAGAACGCTAAACAGCGTTGGTAGGAATCGTCGCCATTAGCAGCGCAAGCTTGTAATAAACCCTGTGGTGGATGATTTTCATCAGTATAAATTTCTGAATAACATTCATCTGAGGCAATCACAAAATCATATTGATGCGCTAACTTAATCAACTTTTGCATAATCGCTAACGGAATAATATCGCCAGTAGGATTAGATGGCGTGCAGATATAGATCAATTGAGTTTGTTGCCAGGTATGTTCACTGACTTGATCAATTCCCGGGACTTCACCATTGATAACAGTGAAGTCGATATAGACAGGTTGAGCGCCAGCAAGATAAGCAGCGCCTTCGTATATTTGGTAGAACGGGTTGGGTAAAAGTACTTTCGCGTTGTTGTCGCAATCTATCAGGGTTTGAGCAATTGCAAACAGTGCTTCGCGTGTTCCGTTAACCGGTAATATATGTTGTTCCGGATCGATGGAACTTTGCGGCAATGAAAATCTATTGAGTAACCAGTCGGCAATAGCAGTGCGTAATGATAACTCGCCTTTGGTCTTGGGATAGTTAGCAAGATAATCTAAATTATCTCTCACCGCGTCTTTAATAAACTCTGGCGTCGGGCTTTTAGGTTCGCCAATCGATAAATTAATATTATCTAATTCATGATTTTGCGTTCCGTTTGAAAATAGTTCGCGTAACTTTTCAAATGGGTAGGGTTGTAACTTATTTAAATTGGGATCCATTAGATAAAAATATATTAAATACTGATACTGGTTGGAATGTCCTCGGAAGAGGCGTTGATTTTGCTGGTAACTAACTCTATTAGTGCTTTTTGTTCGTCATCATCTAATATTTTTTTATCATCCTTATTGGTGATATAGAAAATATCATGCACTTTCTCGCCTAGCGTACTGACGCGAGCACTGATGACATTAATGCCCATTATAGAAAACGCTTCAGCAACATTAGCTAAGAGACCGGGATGATCCGTTGCGTGTATATGCATGCTGGTGTGATCTAAATGTCTTGCATTTTTTATAATTATTTCAGGTGCCATTTGAAAATGGCGTAAACGGCTTGAAACAAACTGGCTGGTGGTGGTATTGGAAAGATTAGTCAGCATTAAAGATTGATTGATGTCTGCCTTTATTCTGTCTAGTTGTTTTTCGTCGGTGATAGGTTTTCCATTGTGATCGACGACAGTAAAGGTATTGAATGTCTGGCCATTTTCTGAAGTGATAATGCGCGCATCTAAAATACTTAAACCCGAGCGGTATAAGCTGTCAGTGATATTGGCAAATAGATTGTCGCGATCAAGCGTATAAATAAATATTTCAGTCGAACCGCGCCTTACTAACTGGCGTACATGTACCTGAGTGTTAGTGTCATCTTTTGCGCATAAGGCAATATCGGTATGCCAGGCGATTTCATTATCGGTGTGACGAAGAAAACAGTCTTCGTTGAGTTGTGCCCAGAAATTTTCGCAGGTTTGTTGGCTGTGTCCTTTGTCTTTGAGCAAGTTAAGTGCGGACGATTTAATCTCTTGAATGATTTCACCGCTGCCTCTAGGTAATTCGGCGCGTAATTGGAATGAGGTAAATTTGTATAAATCTGCGAGTAATGTTGAGCGCCAGCTATTCCATAAAGTAGGATTAGTGCCTTTAATGTCAGCAATAGTCAGTAGGTATAAGTAGTCTAGTCGAGTAGCGCTAGATACTTTGTCGGCAAACAGTTGGATAACAGTGGGATCACTTAAGTCTTTATGTTGTGCGGTGACTGACATCATCAAGTGATGTTTGACTAACCAGCTGACTAATGACGCATCAAATTGACTTAACCCATGCGCGAGACAAAAATCGATAGCGTCTTTTGAGCCTTCGCTAGAGTGATCACCTTCACGGCCTTTGCCAATATCATGAAATAGTGCGGCTAAGTATAATATTTCAAGCTTAGGCAGCTTGTGGAAGATAGCGCTAATATCATCTTCGGTACGCTTCTTGTCACCGAGTACTTGTGTTTCTTTTAGTACGGTGAGAATGTGATGGTCAACTGTGTATGCGTGATATAAATCGTACTGCATGCGCCCAACGATTCTTGCAAACGCAGGCCAATAAGCAGCGAGCACGCCTAGTCGATGCATGCGAGATACTTCTCTTGCTACATGCTTTGGTTGACGCAGAATATCAATAAATATTTTTTGATTGTTTTTGTCGTTGCGAAAGTCATCATTAATCAGATGTATGTTCTTGCGCATTAGTCGAATTGTGTTGCTGCTGACTTTGGTGACATGCTCATGTGTTTGTAAAACAAAAAACAATTCTAAGAATGCGCTGGGATGATCCTGAAAAAGTGTTTCACTATTCGCATGTAGTACATCATTAATTGAAATAAAGTGGTCGTTGATTTTCTTTTTTTTATTCCAAGAAATGCTGGGTATGCAAGTTTCCTCAAAGTGTTCTTGAAGCAACTCAATTAATTTGTAGCATTCGCTAATATGCCGATAGTAGTTTTGCATGTATTGTTCAACTGCTAAGTTGGCGTTTGAGTCGCTATGGCCGGCGGCACGTGCGAGTTCTACCTGATAATCAAATAATAGTCTTTCTTCTTTGCGTCTTGTTATCAAGTAAAGAGAGAAGCGCATTTTCCATAGGTACTCTTGAGCGAAGCGCAGCGAGTTGTATTCTTCTTCAAGCAAAAAACCCTCAATGACTAGGTCGCTGAGGGTGCGATTACCGAAATGTCTTTTCGTGACCCAATCGATAAATTGAATATCACGCATGCCGCCAGGACCTTCTTTTATGTTTGGTTCTAGTTGGTAAAGTGTGTCGCCATATTTTTTATGGCGCGCCTGCATCTCTTCTTTTTTAGCGTAATAGAATTTCTTGCTGTCCCAGATCTTATTGCTAGATGTGACTTTTTTAAGCTCATTGAATAATGAAATGTTACCGCGCAACACTCTGGCTTCTAATAGACTGCTGATGACGGTAATGTCTTTTTTTGCTTCTGTGACGGCTTCTTTAATCGTGCGAACTGAATGGCCGACATCTAATCCGCTGTCCCAAAGAAAAGTTAAAAATGATGAGAGCTTTTCTTTGTCGTCATCACTAAATTTTTTATCCAGCAACACCATTAAGTCTATGTCTGAATGCAAGTGCAATTCAGAGCGACCATAGCCGCCTACGGCAAGTAAAGTTGCATTGGTTTTGTGTAGGTCGTGTGTAAACCAGGCATACCACAACAAATAATCAATAGTGATGGCGTAACCGATAATGACTTCGGAAGTAGCCGCGCCATCATTAAACGCATCGATCACTGCTTCTTGAATGGTCTCTACTAGCTCTCTATGTTTTTGTGGAGATGATTTAAAATCTACCCACTGCTCATCTTCGCTAGGCCACCAATCGTGTTTTGATATAAACGTTGGTGGTGGAGTTAAATTTGGCATTTAAGACCACGACTCTTCTGGGCGACGTGTTAATACTTCAAAGCCATCTTCGGTGACCAAGATTGTGTGTTCCCATTGTGCTGACAGGCTGTGATCTTTTGTCACTACTGTCCATTGATCTGGTAATAAGCGAACATGACGTTTGCCAGAGTTGACCATGGGCTCAATAGTGAATGTCATGCCAGGTACAAGCTTGTCGCCACTGTTTGGGCTGCCGTAATGCAGCACTTGCGGATCTTCATGAAAGTTTTTGCCAATACCATGGCCGCAGTATTCTCTAACCACGGAGCATTTATTTTTTTCGACAAATGTTTGTATCGCATGACCAATGTCACCAAGGGTGACATCTGGTTTTACTTTATTAATGCCAATGCACATTGCTTCATAAGTGAGGTCAACTAAACGCTGAGCCTTAACCGTTGGTTTGCCTACGTAAAACATTTTGCTGGTATCGCCGTGGAATTCATCTTTTATCACTGTGACATCAATATTAACGGTATCGCCATCCTTGAGCACTCGATCGCCGGGAATACCATGGCAGACCTGGTGGTTAATAGATGTACACACTGAGCGAGGAAACCCTCTGTAATTGAGTGGGGCAGGAATCGCTTTTTGATGATTAACGATATGATCATGACAGATATCGTTAATCTCCTGGGTAGTGACTCCAGGCTTCACGTGCTCGCCAATCATTTGCAGCACTTCAGACGCCAATTGGCCTGAGATACGCATCTTTTCTATTTCATCAGGTGTTTTTATATTGATAGGCATAATTTTGTGCCAGCAAAGTCCTTTTTATTAATTCTAAATTGTTGATTTCAGCAGATTATGGTATAAAGCGCGCGCGATAAGCGCAAATCTTAAATTTACACGCATGCTCGACACACTCAGTGGGGTGCCAATTGCCAGGAGAAATCCTCAATCGGTTACTGGATGGGGGCTGCGGACGTATAAAACCCTTACTTAAGGAGTAAACATATCATGACTGACGTCACTATGCGCCAGATGTTAGAAGCTGGCGTGCATTTCGGGCATCAAACCCGTTATTGGAATCCCAAAATGGCCCCCTATATCTTTGGGGAACGCAATAAGATCCATATTATTAATCTAGAGAAATCGCTACCGATGTTTAGCGATGCTTTGAATTACCTAGGAAAAATGGCTGCTAATGGCGGTAAAGTGCTATTTGTAGGCACTAAGCGTTCTGCGCGCGATGTTGTTAAAGCGGAAGCCGAGCGTTGCGGCATGCCATATGTCAATCACCGTTGGTTAGGCGGCATGCTGACTAATTTCCATACAGTTAAGCAGTCAATTAAGCGTTTAAAAGATCAAGAAGAGATTCTAGAAGGCAATGGCGCTGAGCGCTTAGGCAAAAAAGAATTACTCACTATTAGCCGTGATGTTGAAAAATTACAACGCAGTCTAGGTGGGATTAAGAACATGAACGTTCTTCCTGACGTGATATTTATCATTGATGTTGGTTATGAAGAGATAGCGATTAAAGAAGCAACCAAACTGGGTATCCCTGTGGTTGCGGTAGTGGATACTAATAATCCGCTGCATGGTGTCGATTATGTTATTCCAGGAAATGATGACGCAATTCGAGCTATTCAGTTATATGCGTCAGCAACAGCTGATGCGATTTTAACTGCTAAAGCAAGCTCGCAGACGTTGACTGGGGATGAAGATGATTTCGTCGAAGTTGATGCAGCCAAAGCCGCTCCTAAGCCAAAGAAAACCGCTAAAAAGAAAGCCGCTGTGAAGAAGAAAGCAGCTGAGCCTAAAGCGGAAGAAGCGCCTGAGGTAACTGATGCTGCAGAGCCTAAAGCTGAAGAAGCACCGGCAGCAACAGACGCTGCTGAGTAAAAGTTATATTTTAAAATATTTATAGGGTTTCGATATGCAAATTACAGCTGCAATGGTTAAAGAACTGCGAGAGCGTACTGGCGCAGGCATGATGGAGTGCAAAAAAGCATTAGGAGAAAGCGGTGGCGATATGGATGCTGCGATTGAGCTAATGCGCAAGTCTGGCCAAGCTAAAGCAGATAAAAAAGCGTCACGTGTTGCCGCTGAAGGTACCGTGGTTATTTCTATTAGTGATGACGCTAAAAGCGGTGTTATTTTAGAAGTGAACTGCGAAACTGATTTCGTTGGTAAAGATGAGAATTTCTTAAACTTTAGTAATGAAGTTGCGAATGTTGCGCTAACGCAAGATGTTGATGATGTTGATGCATTAATGAATGCAAAATTAGCCAATGGTGAAACAGTTGAGTCAACTCGTCTTGCGTTGGTTAGTAAAATTGGTGAGAACATTCAACTACGCCGTTTCACTAAAGTATCTTCTGATAAAGGTGCGTTAGGTAAATACATGCATGGTAGTCGTATTGGTGTGATGGTTGAGATGGAAGATGGCAACGATGATTTAAGTAAAGATATCGCTATGCATATTGCAGCAAGTAAGCCTGCCTGTATTGATGAAGATGGTGTTTCTCCTGAGTTGTTGCAGAAAGAAAAAGAGATCTTCATGGCAAAAGCTGAAAGTAGCGGTAAGCCAGCAGAGATCATTGAAAAAATGGTTGTCGGACAAATCAAGAAATTCTTAGGTGAAATTACTTTGATGGGTCAACCGTTTGTGAAAGATCCAGATAAGTCAGTCGCTAAATTGCTGAAAGAAAATTCAGCCAGTGTTATCTCATTTCAGCGTTACGAAGTCGGTGAGGGGATTGAGAAGAAAACTGAAAACTTCGCTGAAGAAGTGATGGCTCAAATTAAAAACGGCTAAATTTAGTATTGCAAAAACGGGGGTTTAGCCCCCGTTTTTGTTCCTGCATATCTACATTTATTATTGGTGGTTAGTTAATGTCAGAAAAGCCCAAGTACAAGCGCATATTACTTAAGCTCAGCGGTGAGGCCTTGATGGGCCAGTTTGATTACGGCATTGATCCAATAGTTATTACGCGTGTCGCAAAAGAAATCATTGAATTAATTCGTCTAGATGTTCAGGTTGCCGTTGTTATTGGTGGCGGGAATATTTTTCGCGGAGCTGGATTGGCGCAAGGTGGCATGGACCGAGTAACAGGAGACCACATGGGCATGTTGGCCACGGTGATTAACTGTTTAGCGCTTCAGGATGCGATTGAACGAGAAGGCCAATACTGTCGTGTCATGTCTGCGCTTAAAATCAATCAGGTATGTGAGGACTATATTCGTCGTCGAGCAATACGTCATTTGGAAAAAGGTCGCGTGGTTGTTTTTGCTGCCGGTACAGGAAATCCATATTTCACTACTGATTCAGCGGCTAGTCTAAGAGCAACTGAAATAAATGCAGACTTAATGTTAAAAGCAACTAAAGTCGATGGTGTTTATGACTCTGATCCGGCACTTAATCCTGATGCAAAGTTATACAAGAAATTAACATACGACCAAGTGCTGGGCGACAAGCTTAGCGTGATGGATGCTACTGCAATCGTTATGTGTAGAGATAATAAGATCCCATTAAGAGTCTTTAATATGTTTAACCAAGGCGACCTAAAACGCATCGCATTAGGCGAAGATGTTGGGACGTCAGTAGTGAGTGAGTAACCATGATAGAAGATATTAAGAAAGATGCTGATACCCGTATGGGGAAAAGTATTGAATCATTAAAAAATGAATTGACTAAAATTAGAACTGGGCGTGCAAACATTAGCCTGCTAGACCATGTGACGGTCGATTATTACGGTTCTGAAGTGCCGATTGCGCAAGCCGCCACAGTATCGGTTGAAGATGCGCGTACTTTGGCAGTATCGCCATGGGAAAAAGCATTAGTACCAGTGATTGAGAAAGCAATTATGAGCTCAGATATGGGGCTAAATCCTGTAACGTCAGGTGATGTTATTCGTGTGCCTTTGCCAGCATTAACGGAAGAGCGAAGAAAAGATTTTGTTAAATTGGTTCGTCAAGAAGCAGAGCAAGGTAAGGTCGCTGTAAGGAATATTCGCAGAGATGCCAACGCCGATCTAAAAGAGTTGGTAAAAGAGAAAGAAATTTCTGAAGACGATGAGCGTGGTGCATTAGAAGTCGTGCAGAAGTTGACGGATAAACATATTCAACAAATCGACGATATGCTCGCTGCAAAAGAAAAAGAGTTAATGGAAATTTAATTCGTGCTTCAGTCGTGGTTAGTTTGCTAACAACACGACAACTATAATCATGTCAAAAAATCCATCTATTCCGCATCATGTAGCTATTGTCATGGATGGCAATGGTCGCTGGGCTAATAAGCATTTTCTGCCAAGAGCGGCTGGACATAAAGAAGGTGTAAAAGCTGTTCGAAATACGATTGAAACCTGTGCAAAGGCGGGTGTAAAGGTGCTCACTTTATTTGCCTTTAGTAGTGAGAACTGGAATCGACCCAAATCTGAAGTTGTATCGTTAATGAATTTATTTGTTTCATCTCTCGAAAAAGAGGTGAATAAATTAAATGAAAATGGTGTGCGGCTTAAATTTATTGGGGATCGCACGCGTTTTAGTCAAAAGCTGCAAGATAAAATTGAAGAATCTGAAAATGTGACTGCGAATAACGATAAATTCCTGTTAAATATTGCTGCTAACTATGGTGGCCGATGGGATATTGTTCAGGCGTGTAAAAGTATTTGTCGAAAAGTGCAAGATCAGCAGTTAAAGATGGAAGATATTAGTGAGCAAGAATTTTCTAACTATCTTTCTACGAGCACAATACCCGATCCTGATTTGTTTATACGCACTGCCGGCGAACAAAGGATTAGTAATTTCTTGATATGGCAGATGGCGTACACGGAATTTTATTACACAGATGTTTTCTGGCCGGAATTTGATGAGAAACAGTTACACATCGCGTTGGAGCAGTTCAGTCAACGCAAAAGAAAATTTGGTCTTACTCAAGAACAAATAGAAGCTAACTCCAATGCTTAAGCAAAGAATTATCACTGCAGTGATTCTGGCGCCTCTTGTGGTGTTATCTGTGTTGATGATGCCTAGTAATTGGTTTGCTGGATTATTAGCATTAGTTGCCTTGGCAGGTGCTTGGGAGTGGGCTTCTATGGTGGCTAAGACTTTGCTGGCAAAAATAATTTATGTCTTAGTCTGTGCGGGATTGATTGCAGGGTGTTGGTTTGTTTTAGACGAAAGTCATGTGCGTTTAATTATGTTGGCAGGCGCTGCTTATTGGGTATTTATTTTGCTGCTACTGTCCTTTTATCAATCTTCTTGGTTGGGTAATTATCTTTTAGATGGTTTTCTTCATTACAGCGGTTACTTTGTCATAGTGATTGGTTGGTTGGCGATGACGGGATTGCATCAGCAAAAGCCAGGGTTGTTATTATTTTTATTCATGTTGATATGGGTTGCCGATATCGCCGCATATTTTACCGGTAAGAAATTTGGTCATAACAAACTTGCAGAACAATTGAGTCCAGGTAAAACACGCGAAGGAGTGTTGGGCGCGATGGTTGGAACATTTATATTTTCATTTGTTGGTGTTTGGTTATGGCAAGAGCAATTAGCATTGGGTGCAGCAGTATATTTTGTGATTTTATGTGTACTTAGTGCATTAATTTCTGTCGTCGGAGATTTGTTTGAGAGTTTACTTAAACGTAATGCCGGTAAGAAAGACAGTGGGTTCTTAATACCAGGTCATGGTGGAGTGTTAGATAGAATCGATAGTTTGCTCGCGGCATCACCTGGATTCATGCTCGGTCTATACTGGATGATTTAGCAGATGCAAAATAATAATCAATCTAAGGGCATTGCAATACTAGGATCTACTGGGAGTGTCGGTAGAAGTACACTGGATGTGATTGAAAGGAACTCGGATAAGTTTCATGTGGTTGCGCTAGGCGCTAGACAGTCTGTTGATGAGCTGCTTGAGCAAACAAAAAAGTTTTTGCCCAGTTATGTAGTGTTAACTGATGAAATTGCTGCGAAAGAATTTAAGCAAAAAGCTTCACAGTTAGATTCGCAGCCAGAATTGATTGTTGGAAGCGAGGGTTTGGTTGCTATTGCTTCGTTGCCTGAAGTGAATTGTGTAATGGCCGCGATTGTTGGTGCTGCTGGCTTGCTATCAACTTTAGCTGCCACTAAAGCGGGCAAAACATTATTGCTAGCGAATAAAGAAGCGCTAGTCATGTCAGGGGAAATACTTATTGCCCTAGCGGAACAAAACCATGCGACTTTGTTGCCTATTGATAGTGAGCATAATGCTGTTTTTCAATGCATGCAAAACCTTGCAAATATGCAGGTTAAAGCGGGTGTTAAACAGGTAACTTTAACAGCATCTGGCGGACCATTTTTGCATACGCCTTTATCTGAATTGGCGCAGATGTCTCCTGATCAAGCATGTGATCACCCAAAGTGGAAAATGGGTAGGAAGATCTCGGTCGATTCTGCCACTATGATGAATAAAGGTTTAGAAGTGATTGAAGCATGTGTATTGTTCTCAATAGATGTGTCGATGGTCAATGTGGTGATTCATCCTCAGTCGATTGTTCATGCTATGGTGACTTACCAAGATGGTTCTATGCTCGCGCATATGGGTTTTCCAGATATGCGTGTGCCCATTGCTCATGCGATGGCTTGGCCTGGCCGAATTGATTCTGGCGTGAATGGACTAGATATGACAAAGCATAGTGGTTTGGAGTTTTTTGAACCAGATTTGCAGCGTTTCCCTTGTTTGAAGTTAGCCGTTGAAGTGCAAAAAACGGGTGGCGCTTGTCCTGCTATTATGAATGCTGCTAATGAAGTCGTAGTGGAGTCTTTCTTGGAAGGAAAAATTAAATTTCCAGAAATATATAATGTTGTCGCTGATGTGGTTGAAAAATTGGAACCTGTTGCTGTTGATAGCGTCGAAGCAATATTGGAAATAGATCAATATGCACGTCAAACAGCAACTCAAAAAATTCTAGAGTTAACCAACTAGCCCTTGATATATGAATATTATAATTAGTATTGTGTCTTTTATTGTTGCGGTTAGCGTGATCGTGACAGTACATGAATTTGGTCACTTTATTGTTGCGCGTTTGCTTGGCGTTAAGGTGCTACGTTTTTCGGTTGGCTTTGGTCGCTCATTACTTCGTTATGTTTCTCCTAAAAGTGGCGTGGAATATGTCTTAGCCTCTATTCCTCTTGGTGGTTACGTGAAAATGTTAGATGAGCGCGAGGGTGATGTTGAGCCTCATGAGGAACAATTTGCATTTAATCGACAGCCAGTAGGATCGCGATTTGCTATTGCAGCTGCAGGGCCATTATTTAATTTCATATTCGCTATATTTGCTTATGCATGTATGTACATTGTTGGTGTGCAAGGAATAGTGCCTGAGATTGGAAAGGTTGAGAAAGATAGTCTAGCTTATCAAGCAGGTTTGAGTGCAGGAGATGTGTTAGTAAAAATTAATCAACAAGATGTTTATACTTGGGAAGAAGCTAGTATAGAGCTGATTAATGAAGGATTAAAAACAGGTGCTGTTAAAGTTCATAAAAAGAATCGGCAACAAGAAATATCGGAAGTGATGTTAGATCTGTCTGATACAAAAGCGCTGTTAGATGAGGGTAGTCCTCTGGAGAAAATCGGTGTTGACCCTTGGCGCTTGAAGTTGGATGCTAAATTAGGAAAATTTACTCCAGGGAGTGCAGCTGAGCAACAAGGCTTCAAAGAAGGCGATGCAATTTTGTCAGCCAATGGCGAGGTTGTTTTAGACTGGGCGCAGTGGGTGAAAATAGTTCAAGCGAATCCCGCGACTCCAATCGTATTAGAAATATTAAGAGATTCTGAGCAGATAAGCGCCATTCTTACTCCTGCATCAGAACAGGTTGATGGTCTGAATATAGGCAGAATTGGTGCCTATCCTTGGATTAATGAGAGTGAGCGCGAAAAGCGTCAAATCACTATCCGTGAAGGCATTGTTGACTCTATTATTAAAGGAACAACAAAAACGCTTGATATGAGTGTCCTGACGGTTAAACTGCTGGGCAAGCTTTTAACCGGTCAAGCGTCAGTTAAAAATATCAGCGGCCCGATATCTATAGCAGAATATGCAGGTATTTCGGCTCAGCTTGGTCTAGCGACATTTCTCAGTACTTTAGCGATCATTAGCATCAGTATTGGTATACTTAATCTTATGCCGGTACCGATTCTAGATGGTGGTCATTTATTGTACTGCTTGGTCGAGATGGTTAAAGGAAGTCCTGTGTCTGAGGCGACACAATTGATCGGACAAAAAATTGGAATTTTTATGTTGGCTGGATTGATGTCGTTGGCATTTTATAATGACTTCCAACGAGTATTTAGCTAATCAAATTGAATGGTAAACGTGATAATAAGAATAATAAAAACATTTATCCTGTCGCTTATATTGCTGTGCGTTAGCACAGCTAGTGCGGAACCTTTTAAAATTCGAGATATTGTTATTGAGGGTTTAGAAAGGATCGAGCCTGGAACTGTCTTCACTTATATTCCCGTGAAAGTAGGTGATGTATTTACCGATACTGATTCTGCAGAAGTTATACGTGAGCTATATAAGACTGAGCTATTTAGTGATGTAGTGCTACGTTTGGAAGACTCAGTGCTGATTGTAGAAATAAAAGAACGTCCTGGAATAGCTTCGTTAGATATTATTGGAAATAAAGATATTCCTGACGAGCAGCTAATAGAAAGTTTAACTGATATTGGGATAGCGCCAGGGAGGGTCTTGAATCGTTCCGTGTTAGATCGTTTGGAAAATGAATTGCTTCAACAATATTTTGCACGTGGTAAATATAATGTGCAAATTAAAACTGTCACCACAGAATTGGCAAGAAATAGAGTCGATGTGGAAATTCAAATTGCTGAAGGCAAGGCTGCAAAAATCAAAAGTGTCAATATTGTTGGTAATTCTATTTATAAAGACAAAAAATTAAAGAAGAATTTCGAGTCTGGCAATAAACCATTTTGGAGAATTTGGGCGGATAATGATAAGTATTCAAAACAACGTTTGTCTGCCGATCTTGAGCAGTTACGCTCACAATATCTTAATACTGGTTATTTGAAATTTACTGTTGATTCAACTCAAGTGTCAATTACCCCAGATAAGAAAGATATTTTCATTACCATCAATGTCGATGAAGGAGATCAGTATACACTTGCTAATGTGAAGTTAGCAGGCGCGTTCGAAGTGCCCGAGGACGAGCTTAACGACTTACTTGAGGTTGAAGTGGGAGAGATATTTTCACGCAGCCAAGTAGTGGCTTCATCTACTCGAATATCTAATCGTTTAGGTGAAGATGGGTATGCTTTTGCTCGAGTGAATCCCATTCCCGAAGTTGATGATGAGACCAAGACAGTAAATCTGACATTTTTCATCGATCCAGGGAAAAGAGTCTATGTGCGTAGAGTGAATGTATTGGGCAATCGATATAGCCGAGATGAAGTGTTTCGTCGCGAGCTTCGACAAATGGAAGGCGGATGGTATTCGCAATCTGGTATAGAAGCGTCACGTGGTAGAATTCAACGTTTGGGTTTTGTTGAAGCCGTTGAGATCGATACGGTACAGATACCTGGCGAAGATGATATTGTTGATTTAAATGTTATTGTGACGGAGCGTCTTGCGGGTAGCTTTTCTATTGGTGCAGGATTGTCAGATAGCCAAGGTGTAGTTGTAACTACAAGTGTTAGCCAAGATAATTTTCTTGGAACAGGAAAACAAGTTTCTTTTCGAATAAACACAAGTAAAGTTAATACAATTTATGATGTCTCTTATAGTGACCCGTATTATACAATTGATGGTGTAAGTAGAGGGTTTGGTTTTAGTTATATTTCTACAGATGCAGAAGAAGCAGATATCTCCGATTTTGATTCTGATCAGTTTAGTTTGCGAGCAAATTATGGGATTCCTTTGACTGAAGTTGATAGGGTAAGCGTAGTTGGAGATGTCAGGACAACTGAAATTACTACTAAAACTAACATTTCTGATGAGATACAGGAGTTCTTAGATGACAATGGTAGAGACTTTCTTAATTTTAATATCGCAGGCAATTATACCCATGATAGTAGAAATCGAAGAATTTTTGGTACTAAAGGGCTTTTTCACAGGGCAACATTAGAGCTTTCTGTTCCCTTAAGTGACTTGGAGTATTACAAAGTTAGTCACGAGCATATATGGTTGTTGCCGTTAAATGATACCTTCACTTTTGCGACGCGATCCGAGATAGGTTATGGGGATAGTTTCGGTAGCACAACTGACCTACCATTTTTCGAGAAGTTCAGAGCAGGAGGTGCTGGCTCTGTAAGAGGCTTTAGTGATAATACTTTGGGGCCACAAGATTCACAAGATGATGCATTTGGCGGAAACTTTTTGACTACTGCAGGTGCCGAACTTTACTTTCCAATACCAGCACTAGCTGAGGCATCTAGATTGAGATTTGGTATTTTTGCTGACGTTGGCAATGTGTATGTTGATGTTGATGATTTTGAAACCAGCGAGTTAAGAGGAAGTGCCGGGTTTGAGGTGAATTTTATAACAGGGCTTGGTGGAATATCTATGAGTATTGCTAGCCCATTTAATGATGATGAAGATGATGAAACAGAACCTTTTCAGTTTGAATTAGGCACAAGTTTTTAACTCAGGAGAAATGTCTTGAATATACAACTAAATACTGTGATTTTATTGATTATGTTTCTTGGTGTTACTTCGGTTGCATATGCGGAACCAAAAATTGGCTATGTTAATTTTGGAAAGTTAATGGAAAAATCGCAACAAGGCCAAGCTGTTCGAAAAGCGCTAGAAAGTGAATTCTCTAGCCGGGATAAGCAGCTAGGCGCATCTCGTGATGCAATCCTTAAGCTGGAAGAAAAGTTGAAGAATGATGGCAGTATTATGAGCGAGTCTAATCGAGTCCAGTTAGAGAGAGATATTTTAAGCAAAAAGCGTGACCATAACCGCTTGCGAGATGAATATCGTGAAGATATTAACATTCGCAGAAATGAAGAAATCGGTGCATTGCAGAAAAAAGTTTATGAAGTAATTAAGAAATTCTCTGAGCAACAAAACTATGATCTTGTGTTAACGCAAGCAGTTCTTTATGCCAGTCCTAAGGTTGATATTACTGATCAAATTTTACAAAAACTTAATTCTGGTCAGTAACCACGCATAATCACTTGAAGAATAATATGACTTATAGCGTTCGTGAGTTGGCTCGCGAAATAGGAGTTGATGTTCTTGGAAATGGTGATGCTGAAATCACCCATGTAGCAGACCTGGATGAATCGCAACAAGGTAGTCTTTCATTTGCTGCTTCCAATCAGTATTTAAATAAGCTTAAGAAAACAAAAGCAACAGCAGTCATAGTGCCTGAGGTACTAGTTGCGCACTGCAATGCCACGGCTTTAGTGTCTGAAAATCCTTATTTGAGTTTTGCTCGTGCTGCAAAATTGTTGCATCCTGAGGATGAACAAATTGCAGGTATTCATTCGTCAGCAGTGATTCATGATGACTGTGAAATTGCAGATAATGTATATATTGGTCCTAATGTAGTCATCTCGGCTAAATGCACAATCGGAAGTGATTGCCATATTGGTCCAGGTACTATTATCACTGCGCCATCTTTTATTGGTGCCTCATCACGCTTGATTGCACGCGTTAGTATTGTTGGACCCGTGATTATGGGGGAGCGTGTAATCATTCATCCGGGCGCTGTAATCGCTAGTGATGGTTTTGGTCTGGCTAACGATAATGGTGTTTGGGAGAAAATTCCTCAGTTAGGTCGAGTGGTTCTAGGGGACGATGTAGAGGTAGGTGCCAATACTACGATTGATAGAGGTGCGCTAAAAGACACTATTATCGAGCAAGGGGCTAAGTTGGATAATCAAATTCAAATTGCCCATAACGTTATTATCGGCGCTCATACTGCTATTGCAGGTTGTACTGGAATTGCGGGAAGTACAGTTATTGGTAAACATTGCGCAATCGGGGCAGCCGCGGGGATTCAAGGGCACATCAAAATAGCGGATGGTGTGCAAGTCTCGGGAATGGCTGCGATTCGTAAATCAATCACCGAGCCAGGATTGTATTCATCAGGCACTACTGCACAAGATAATAAAAGTTGGCTGCGCAATGCTGCAAGATTCAAAGATCTTGATACATTGTTTAAACGAGTCAATGATATAATGAAGAGATTAGAAAGAATGGATAAAGGGAAATAATATGGATGCCGTAATGTCCGTGACAGAAATCATGAAGTATCTTCCGCATCGGTACCCTTTTTTGTTGCTAGATCGCGTGGTTGAATGTAAACACGGTGATTCAATTGCGGCGATCAAAAATGTCACTATTAATGAAGCTTTTTTTCAAGGACATTTCCCAAATACTCCAGTATTTCCTGGTGTGTTGATACTTGAAGCATTAGCTCAAGTGTCTGGTGTATTAGTATTAAGCGATCCCAAGTTAAAACCTGAAAACGAAAGTTTATTTTTATTTGTTGGTATAGATAATGTGCGTTTTAAACGTCCAGTGGTGCCCGGAGATCAATTACGGCTTGAATCGCGTTTGACTCGTATGAAAAGAAATTACGGTGTATTTGATACTAACGCATATGTTGATGGTGAATTAGCAACAAGTGCGGAACTAAAGTGCATGTTTAAAGACTTATAAACATGAGAAATACCGATACATTACACCATGCGAACGAGGCTGCAATTCATCCAACTGCAGTGATCGATTCAAGCGCAAGTATAGGTGAAGGTGTTAGTGTTGGACCGTATAGTGTGATTGGTGCGCAAGTAGAAATAGGTGAAAATACTACTATTGGACCTCATGTTGTTATTCAAGGTCCGACTAAGATAGGTGCGGGGAATCATATTTTTCAATTCTCCTCATTGGGTGAAATACCCCAAGATAAAAAATTTGCCGGCGAAGATAGTCAGCTAGTTATTGGTAACAATAATACTATTCGAGAATTTTGCACAATTAATAGAGGCACTAATGTCGATCAAGGATCAACTATTATCGGGAATGATAATTGGGTGATGGCATATGTGCATATTGCACATGATTGCGTGATTGGTGATGGCACTATCTTCTCAAATGGAGCATCACTAGCAGGACATGTGAAAGTCGATGATTTTGCTGTGTTAGGTGGCTTTACTCTGGTGCATCAGTTCTGCCACATCGGCGCGCATTCATTTTGTGGCATGGGCTCTGCGCTTAATAAAGATCTGCCTCCTTATATGATGGCCTCGGGCAATTTAGCAAAAGCATTTGGTTTGAATAAGGAAGGATTACGTCGTCGAGAATTTAGCGAAGATGTAATTCAAGCGCTTCATCAAGCATATAAAGCTTTGATTGTTTCAAAAAATTCTCGAGCCGAGCAATTTGAAAAAATCCAAGCTATCGCTGAACAATATAGTGAAGTGCGAGAATTTGTACGGTTTGTAGAAAATAGTCAACGCGGAACAGTTCGCTAATCCTGATTGGCTAGTATTATTGCTCGCTGAGCAAGTTCTTTGGAGTTTATTCCTGAGCTTAATTTAGCGTGAATTTCTTCTCGGTTTTTAATCATTTTTTCATTGGTCTGCTTATCATTAATCAGTTTGATTAACGAATTGAATAGTGACTCTGCATTTGCATTGTCTTGAATTAACTCAGGATAAGCGCGTCTGTTTAAAATAATATTAGCTAAGCAGATGTGGTCAACATTGACCATGTGGCCAAATAATTTATAAGTGACTGGTGATATCTTATAAATCACTACCATGGCCTTACCCATTAAAGCAGCTTGTAAAGTTGCTGTACCTGATGCGATAGCAAGCACTTGGCAGCGCTGAATAGATCCATAAAAATTGCCTTTCTGATAACTGATTGGCAAATTGTATTTATTATAAGTTTTTAGGTCGCTAATATTTGCGCCAGGTGCGACAGGCAATATAAATTTAATATTGGGGTTTTGTTTTAATAGTTGATGAGCGACATCAATCATGACAGGGAGTAGCTTGCTGATTTCGTTTTTGCGACTACCGGGAAGTAGGCCGACAGTAGTCACTTGATCAGTCGTGTTGTTGGTATTGTAAGTGGCGTCAACGTCATCTAGTAAAGGGTGGCGAACTAGGCATACAGGCACGTTTTCTTTTTTGTAGAAATCAAGCTCGAATGGGAATAATGCTGCCATCAAATCTACGCATTTTTTAATCTTTTTCACCCTGCTTGTACGCCATGCCCATACTTGCGGGCTAACATAGAACATTACTTTTATGCCAAGGCTTTTGGCGTATACAGCTAGCTTTAAATTGAATTCAGGGTAATCGATTAGAATCAGTAAATCTGGCTTGTTAGATTTAATATGTTTCTTCAGTGTAGACAGTATTCTGCGCAAGCGAGGGTAATGTTTTAATACTTCTGCAATGCCTACGACTGATGTTTCGCTAACATCGAATAGTGTTTGTACGCCAGCATTCCGCATTTTCTTCCCACCTATGCCGGACATGGTTATTTGTTTGTCGTGATTAAGTAATGCATTTGCCAATTTTCCACCAAGTAAATCACCTGATACTTCGCCAGCTATAATGACAATATTCATGTGCGGTGCTTGTTAGCCAAGCTGTTGTTGAAAAACGCTAATAATTCTATCAATCTGTGCAGATGATAGCTCTGGATACATAGGGAGTGAAAGGCAGTTGGCGCAAATGTTTTCTGTAATAGGTAGTGACACCGCGGCATTATTATTTGTAAAAGCGATTTGTTGATGCAAGCCTTTAGGGTAATAAATAGCAGAAGCAATATTTTGTTCGCTGAGCGCTGCGTGTATCTTATCTCTATGCGAGTTTTGAATTGTATATTGATGATATACATGAGTACTATCGGCTGATTCGCTTGGTGTGGTTATACCAAGTTCTGTTAAGGCTTTGGTGTATTTTGATGCATTGTCATGTCGTTGCTTATTGTATTGGTCAATGCGTTTTAGCTTTATGCGTAGTATGGCCGCTTGCATCTCATCTAAGCGACTGTTGTAGCCTACGATGGTGTGTTCGTATCTCACTGGACTGCCATGATTACGTAATAGCTTTAATGTTTCCGCAAGCTGGTCGTTGGCAGTGCTAACCATGCCGCCATCACCATAACAGCCAAGATTCTTGCTTGGGAAAAAACTAAAGCAGCTAATGTCGCCTAATGTACCTGTTTTTTTGTCTTTGTAACTGGCGCCAAATGATTGTGCGCAATCCTCTACTAAAAATATATCTTTATCTTTGATGAGTGATTTTATTTCATCGACATTAGCTGTTAATCCAAATAAATGCACAACAATCACTGCGCGTGTTTTTTCTGAAATTGCATTTTTGATACAAGCAGGATCTATATTTAATGATATCGGGTCTATATCCGCAAATACCGG
>CALJEX010000088.1 GCA_938074525.1 uncultured Gammaproteobacteria bacterium | reverse complement strand
GCGATTGCAGAAATTGAGGAGAGTATTCTCATTGCACCTAACCGCAGTCATGTCAGACACATCGGTGAAGCCTTGCATCCTGATCGTGAACCGCTGGATTTACTCGCCACCATGAAAAAAGAATCTGGCTCGTATATCTTTGCGGCCCAATACCAGCAACGTCCAATGCCTTTAGAAGGAGGCATGGTGAAATGGTCATGGTTTGATTTTTATACAGAGCGACCCACACAAGACCCTGAGAATCGTATTGTGCAAAGTTGGGATACGGCATGTAAGGCAGAAGATCATAATGATTACTCTGTATGTACCACCTGGCTCATTAAAAAGAAACACTACTATCTATTAGATGTTTATCGTGCACGTCTTGAATACCCAGCATTACTCAAGCAAATTAAACGTCAGGCGGTCAGGTATAAAGCAAAACAGATTCTCATTGAAGATAAAGGTGCAGGCACTAGTATTCTACAAGAGCTTAGGGGCAGTGATAAGTTTAATACCGTCGGCATAGAGCCTAAAGGCGATAAACAAACCCGCCTTTATACCGTGACACACATCATTGAAGGCAGGCGCGTGTTGTTAAAGAAGGACGCAGCCTGGCTCGCTGACTTTCGCCATGAAATGTTACTTTTTCCTAAAGGCACGCATGATGATCAGGTCGACAGTGTTTCGCAATTTTTAAAGTGGGCTGATAAACATGGGGAACCTGAAAACTGTGAAGTTTACATCGCATACTCGCCCTACCGGCACCACTATGATGATGATTTGCTGCATCCTGCGCTGCGCTATGGGCCTGATTACTAGAAAGGTTTAGAAAGGACTGGACTTCGTGCGCACCGCATGGACGAATGGGTTATGAATCATAAAGATCAGACACTGATTAATAAGTCATGCCGGGCGTTAACTAAAGATGACATTGCCGTATTAAAGGCGCACTTTGTGCGCCTTTATCAACGCGACGTGCCGAAACGCGTCAGTCGTACATTTTTACATGGTAATGTCGCATGGGGGTTACAGGCCGAAGCACAAGGCGATAATCCCCTCGCATTAAGACAGAAACTTGTCGCGCAATTTTCTAATAAAAAAGTAGGTAAACAAACATCTCTTTCTGACGGGGCACAACTAGTTAGGGAATGGAAAGGGAATACCTATATCGTGACAAAAACAAAAGAAGGCTATCGCCATCAAAATAAAACGTATAAAAGCTTAACGCCCATCGCTATGCATATAACTGGCCATCATATCTCAGGCCCCAAGTTTTTTGGCTTAACGAAATCTATCCATGAAAAAACCACCCGTTAAACGATGCGCCATCTACACTCGCAAATCCTCAGAAGAAGGATTAGACCAAAGTTTTAATTCATTGGATGCTCAACGCGAAGCCTGTGAAGCGTACATTCAAAGCCAGCAACATGAAGGCTGGCAATGCAGCAAAGAACAATTGAATGATGGTGGCTTTTCAGGAGGAAACATCAAGCGCCCTGCTCTCGTCAAACTGATTGAACTCATAAAACAAAAACTCATCGATATTATTGTTGTGTATAAAGTCGATCGTCTTTCACGATCGCTCGCAGACTTTGCCAAGTTAGTGGATTTATTTGATGAATATAATGTGTCATTTGTCTCCGTGACTCAGCAATTCAATACATCCAGCTCCATGGGAAGACTAACATTAAACGTATTACTCTCATTTGCACAATTTGAACGCGAAGTCACAGGTGAACGCATAAGAGACAAGATAGCCGCTTCCAAGAAGAAAGGCATGTGGATGGGTGGCAATGTGCCGCTGGGGTATGACGCTGAGGATCGACAACTTCATATTAACAAGAAAGAAGCCAAGACAGTTCAACATATCTATGCTCAATATATCGAACTAAAATCTGTTCGCGCACTCAAGCACTATTTGGATACTTCTCACTATAGAACAAAGCACGGCAAACTCTTTAGTCGCGGTGCACTTTATAACCTCATACAAAATCCACTTTACATTGGACAGGTCCGACACAAAAAGAACACCTATGCCGGAGAGCATCCTCCTATTATCGATCTCAAGGTTTGGAGGCAAGTCCAAAGTATTCTGCGTATCAATCGACATGACTATGAAACCAAACGACATGTCGATGCGAAAAGTCTGCTAACTGGACGACTATTTGATGACCGTGGCAATCGGATGTCGCCATCACATACCAAGAAAGGCAATAAGCGCTATCGGTACTATGTCAGTCAGGCACTGATACAGCATCGTGATAGTGAAGCAGGTTCGATTGCGCGCATTGCCGCCAAAGAAATTGAGGAAGCGGTGTTAACGACATTAACTAAACTAGTGAATGACACTCAAACACTACTTCACATCATCGGATACGAAAACCCCAATCTTACCTTAATAAAATCCATTTCCACGCAAGGCAAAAATCTGCTTATTGAGTCAGCAGAAAATGCTAACAATATACTGCTTGTACGTTGCATTCAAAGTGCCACGATCGAGAAACGTTCACTCTCACTTAATTTATACCCTGTAAAATTAGCTGAGCAATTTAGTTTGGATCCAATCCGACACGATGAATACAACTTCCGAGAACCGATCCATTGGCAGCTGAATAGCAATGGACAAACTTTAGTGCTTAAGAATCACAGCGATCCAACAAACAATAGCACTTCTTCATTAGCGTTAAAAAAATCCGTCATCAAAGCCATGGAGTGGAATGAAGGATTAATGAATGGTTCGATCAAATCACTACGAGAAATAGAAGAGAAAGAAAACTTAAATGGAAGTTATGTGAGACGCACACTGCGACTTGCTTATCTTCCACCTAAGACTTTAAAAGCAATTCTTTCGGGGTCGACTCATCCAGAAATGAATCTTCAAAAACTGCGCACAACAATTCCGCTCAAATGGAATAATCAGTTTAGTGCAAATAAACAGATTTGAATGTCTGCTTACGATCAGATATGGTCATTCATATGATTAAATTTTGACGGTGATTGCTAATCTTAAGTACTGCCATATCCTACTTAAAAATGCATAATTCCGAGTGAAAAGGGCATAAATTTAGCAACATGATGAACTATAACTAATGAGACTCTCGGATGTAAATTTGGTATGACTATTTTAAAAGATGATGCCCTAGAATTTGCTAGAGAGCATATTACCAAATACTACGACACGGACTTCTTTCCTAAACCTTTTGAATTTGAGGCTCTTTGGCATTGTTGGGATGATGTCAAAAGAGACCTTACTTCTAGAAATATACGTGGGCGTCATGTCTGCACCCCTAGAATTATGGCAGCTTTAAAACCAAATAATGGTTATCGCGTTGTTCATCAAACGGAACCTTTAGAGTCTTTAATTTACACTGCACTTGCCTATGAAGTTGCAGAAGCTGTGGAAGCTGCTAGGTTACCAGCTAATCAATGTATAGCATGCTCTTATAGGCTATCTTTAAGCGATGGTAGTTTTTTTTCTGGCGGAAGTGGATATTCAGATTTTGTTGAAAAAACT
Source organism: uncultured Gammaproteobacteria bacterium (assembly GCA_938074525.1). Taxonomy (GTDB): domain Bacteria; phylum Pseudomonadota; class Gammaproteobacteria; order UBA4575; family UBA4575; genus UBA1858. The sequence continues at coordinate 22,082 of CALJEX010000088.1, read as the reverse complement.
GAAGAATTGTCAATAAGTCATGAATTCGTTTTACTTACAGATATAACAGACTTTTACAATCAAATTTACTTACATCGTTTAAGTAACGCAATTGAATCTTCCTCATCCTCATTAAAATCAATTGGTGATGACATAGAATGGTTTATCACGGCTTTAAACAATAGACCTTCACAAGGAATTCCTGTTGGGCCAGCAGCAAGCGTAGTCATGTCAGAAGCAATTATGATTGATATTGACGAGTTCATTAGAAATAAAGGATTTTCACATACTCGGTATGTAGATGACTTTCGAATATTTGGTAACTCTGAGCAAGAATTGTCACGTATAGAAAGGGAACTTACTATTTATTTATATGAGAATCATAGGTTGACACTTTCTGGACAAAAAACTTTTATTGTTAACGCTTCAAATTACGTTGAAAGCGAACTTCATAATGAATTCGCTTTGGAGCGACAGAAAATATTTGAAAGTTTTGAGATGTTTAATCCATATACAGAAGAAGCAGTTGAAGTTGATTTTGAAGTAACTGATAAGAAAGAATTACTAATAAAACGTGCATCAGCGACTATCGATACTGTGCTTGCTTTTAAAACGTTAGATTTAGGTCTTGCAAGAAGTGCGATTAGGAATGCGAAAAGGCATAAAGAAGATGTATTAGTAGACAAACTTATAGCTAATTATTCCTTTTTCTCTCCAGTGGTGAATGATGTTGTACTGTATTTTGATGCACTTACTGACAGTGAATTTGTGAAAGAAATTCAGCCAAAATTACCGTTATTATTAAATGAAAAAGCAATTGAAAGTGAACTGGTGCGCTTCTGGACTGAGTGGTATTTATCCGGGCATAGTGAATTTCTTAAAAATAGTGAAATTAGACAGTTTATTTACGATAGTCCTTTTATTGAAAATAGAGCAAGAGCTGCTATATCAGAACGAAATATTTCGTGGGTGCGTGAAATGAAGGGGAGAATGTCAAGCTTAGGCAACTGGGAACGACGAGCCGTGCTAAATGCCACTAAAATTCTATCTAAAGATGAAAGGGAGCATTGGTTGAAGCCAATGATCAACTCAGCACCAATTCAGCTAGATAGGTGGATCGCAAAGTGGGTTTATGACACATCTAAAAGCTGTTGAAAATTTATATTCGGCGCATTTCCTAAAGTAACTACGACAGAGTTTCCTCGTTACCTCAATTCACCAGTAACAAAAGATCGGCTTGCTTTAACTCGTGTGTTCGTCTCTATATGAAGTGAAATGTGATTGGTGTTGTCTTAAATCGTATAACGCTATTGTCCACAAGCGCACATAAAAATGAAAATTTAGTTCACGTTTGGAAATCTTTTATCGAAGCAATAACTTTAACCCAAAGGAGGACCGGAATTTTCCCGAAAGAGTACTTTAGGCTACTAGGTCTCAGAAATGAAAAATTAGGTCCCGGTTCGTGCTTAGTGAATCGCGTAAACTCCGCAGAAATAGGCACTTTTGGGGGAAATTTAAGGATCTCTACACAGAGACAAGACTAGGTGGCGGAGAGAGAGGGATTCGAACCCTCGGTACTGATTAAAGTACACACGCTTTCCAAGCGAGCACATTAAGCCACTCTGTCATCTCTCCTAATAGGTTTTTACATTTTACTGCTTAGACTTTGTCTACGTCATTTCCTGGTGTGTATACAGTGCCTGGGAACTGCATTACTTTTGAATCTATATCGGAGATTTTAGATACTCCTTGTTTTTCGACTTCATCAATTCTTATGATTGAATGCATGGGAATATAGCACCTCTTGACTGAATCAAATTCAGTTTTTAATTTTTCCTCACCAGGATCTACTACTACCGAATCACGTTCGCTAAAGGTAATTTCTTCTATTGTAACAAAACCATACATATCAGATTGATACACTTCCCTAGCAAATAGTTCATATACTTTGCCTTGGTTGTGGAATATTACTTTAAAAATTTCTTCGTTTGACATACTTGACTACTTTCTTCCCTGTTAATGTATTGCTTTGCGTTATGCAATACCTGCCACTAGCATATTTCTACCCGCTACTTTAGCTTCGTATAATTTCTTATCGGCATCTACAATTAATGTTTCTATATCTAGTGGTTCTGTCGGACGTGCTGCAATCAAACCAAGACTGATGGATACACGTACATCTGCATTATTTACCTTTATATTATGCGCTACTAAGTTTTTCCTAATCATATCTAATACTAGATAAGCACTATCTAAGTCTGTGTCCAGCAGCAATACTAAAAATTCATCGCCCGCATACCGACCCACGACATCTGATCGACGCAAGCGATTGTTTAGATAGTCGGAGATATGCCGCAGCACATAATCACCTACCACATGGCCATTCTCATCATTGATTTGCTTAAAGTGATCGACATCAATCATGGCTAAGCAGATACTTTCTTTTCTGCGTATAGCTAAACTAATTTCCTCATTGGCACGCTCTAAAAATGCATCTCTATTTAATGCACCCGTTAACGAATCCATAATAATTAAATGATTAGCTCTTCTAAATCTAAGTATTCTTTGCTTGAGTATTTGAAATTGCTCGTTTTGTAATTCACTCCCACAAATACAGTCGTCAGCCCCAGCATGCAATGCTTCTAGTTTCGCTTGATCCGACTCATCTTCTAACAAGAAAATGATAGGCATATTAAAATGTGATTCATGTAAGCGAACAATACGTGCGCCATCCCGCCAATAATCATCATTTTTATCATAGGCAATTAAAATTAAATCTGGCTTAAAGTTAACAAGCTCATCAACAATATTATCAATGACCCCAATTACTCGAGATTTAATATTCTCACATAACAAAGCTTTCTCAATATATGAAATGCGCTGCTGTTGTTTATCAATTAACAACACTCGACATCCATTGTTACCGCGAGACTCTAGCATCACATCTAATGTTGAGCTGAAATTATGAGCATTAATAGGTGTGGCAAAAAATGCTTCTGCTTCAAATTGAGCCGCCATTTTTCGTGTATCAACATCATCTCTACGTGAAATAATAACAAAGGCTGGCGGTTGATTATCGATAGACTGAAACGCTTCTTTGGTTTCTTTATTCAGTTTAATTTGATTGGCATCACCCAAATCTAGTACAACAATAGAAGGCTCAACCGTTTTCGACATCGCCTGTGCACGTTCGATTGTACTAAAGGCAATCACAGTAAAACCACGCGTCTCTAACAAATTTGACAGCAAAGAAAGTTCCATAGAACGATGACTAACAATAAATATAACTAATTCACGGTGAGACAACTGTAAAGCATCTAAGCGTGGAATATTATCCTCGCCATCATCACTGAAATTATAGCTAAGTAATTCGTTTTCTAGCGTATCGACTAATTGCTGGACTAAGTTGCCAATTTCTTTCTTACCATTATCCCATGTGGATTTTTCATCCAACACTTGCACTATTTGATGTTCTACATTTTTTGCTAATACATGAATGTCATTAAACTCATGCGAACCACTAGAGCCAGCAATTTTATGCACTTCTGTTCTTAATTCAGATAGCGGCTCCAGGTATTTAGCTTCAGCATTCAATTCAGCCCAACATTGCCTCAACTGCTGAATTTTTTCAGGGAATGACTCTACATATATTTCGCGTATCCGCTCGAACTTATCATTGTCCAACGGTTTTACTTCTTTCACTTTTGAGCCCTCAAAGCCATGAAGTTCATTATTCGCGTCTATATAAAATTATGCGATCCTATTAACTTGGTAATTCGCTTTTTTCAAGGCGATAACCATGTTGATATATCGATGTTAATTTCCAGCCGTTTTCCACACCTATGTTTAGCTTGCGTCGCAATCGACTGATATGTGTATCCACTGTTCGCGTATTTACTTCTGCACTTCTACCCCAAACAGTTTCCAATATGTAGCCTCTAGATAACACGCGCCCAGCATTTCTAAAAAAGAATAATGTTAGCTCAAATTCCTTACGTGTTATTTCGATATTTTCACCATTTAACTTCACGGCTTTTGAGGTACGCTGCAATATATAAGGAGAAAATTCTAATTCATCATCATCAGCATTAGCTTGCTGTGAACGACGACTGATCGAATCTATCCGTGCCAGCATTTCTGCACGTTTTACGGGCTTTGACATATAATCATCTGCGCCCCCTTGCAATGCTTGCACAACATTCTCTTCTTCGTCACGTTGAGTTATAAACAGCACTGGAATTCTCCAGTCCATCGATTCTCTCACCCACTTAAGCACTTCTAAGCCATCCATGTCTGGCACAACCCAATCAAGAATCAGCAAGTCATAACTTTCATGCAACAACGCCATCGTCATGGCTTTACCAGAACCAAACACAGCACACTTATGCCCCGCATCTTCTAGCGTTGCTTGCATCAATGCAGATTGATCTTCATCGTCTTCTAGTAGCGCTATATGCATTATAAATTTAGTCAGTAAAATTCATGATCATTACAAAACTTATTTCATATGAGAAATAATGGCTTCGCTAAATCCTAAAGTTGTCACCAATGTTGCCCCGGGCATTAGTTGCTCAAGTTTTTGTTCAATATCTTTAGAACTGGAAGGCTTTGCAGTTATTTTAGTCGACATTCCAGCTCGCGCGCGAGCTAAATCATAGGTTACCGTTTTTGCAGCAATTGCTCCACCAACACCTTTCAAAATGAGATCTGCTGCTTGTCCCCACCCCATATAGCGTAGCATCATTTCTGCGGACAAAATGATTGAACCAGGATTGACTCGATTTTTACCGGCATATTTTGGTGCCGTACCATGGGTCGCTTCAAACACTGCAACTGCATCAGCAATATTCGCTCCGGGTGCAATGCCTATTCCACCTACTTGGGCAGCCAATGCATCTGAAATATAGTCACCATTAAGATTTAAGGTGGCAATTACATCGTAAATTTCTGGCTTCAAGAGTATTTGTTGCAAGAAATTATCAGCAATCACGTCTTTGATAATGATTTTTCGCTGTGTTTTAGGATTGATGAGCTGACACCATGGACCTTCGTCTATAAGTGTGGCTCCAAACTCATTTTGAGCAAGATCATATCCCCAGTTACGAAATGCCCCTTCAGTGAATTTCATAATATTACCCTTATGAACCAAGGTCACCGAGCTTCTATCATTGTCGATGGCAAACTGAATTGCTTTTCGAATTAAACGCTCCGAACCTTGCTGAGACACTGGCTTAATACCAATACCGGATGACTCTGGAAAGCGTATTTGATCAACTTTCATTTCATTTATGAGGAAATCGAGCACTTTTTGTACTTGCTCAGACTTGGCTGGCCATTCAATACCAGCATAGATATCTTCAGTGTTTTCTCGAAATATCACCATATCGGTGGTTTCCGAATCTTTCATTGGGGTTGGCGTGCCTGGGAAGTAGCGAATAGGTCTAATACAGGCGTATAAATCCATTTCTTGACGTATCGCCACATTCAAAGAGCGCATACCTTCACCAACAGGCGTCGCTAAAGGCCCTTTTATGGAAACGACATAGTCTTGCATTGCTTGCACAGATTCATCAGGCAACCAGATATCTTTTCCATAAAGTTGATTGGCTTTTTCACCTGCGAATATCTCCATCCATACGATGGCACGCTTTCCTTGGTAAGCTTGATTGACCGCGTGATCTACAACTCGTTGCATGGCTGGTGTGACATCCACACCAATACCATCCCCTTCTATAAAAGGAATAACTGGAAAATCCGGAACTTGAAGTGAACCATCAGAATTGATAGTTATTTTTTCGCCTTTTTCAGGAGGCTGTATATGCTCGAATGGCTCAATTCTCATATCGTATCATCACTGCCAATAACCATGTAATTAGCAATGTTAAACTTGCTTGCGCTAAAGTAGGAGTTTATACGAAAACTTAGATGCTAGCTGGCATCCAAACTTGGGCATCAGCCAGACTTTCAAGCACTTACCTTGGCAACGAATCCGCCGTCAGTAAATTATAAAGCTAATGTAAAGTCAGTTTTAGTATTGAATACAATTCAAAAATAGATGAGGGTGAAAAGAATATCAATATACAAACCGGTATTATACTCGCTTATAATTTCCAAAGTTAATTATTGATGAAAAACAAGAAGCCGTTTGATTAATTTAAACGACTTCTTGTTTCTAGAGAAAACGATTATTAAAAACCGTTAAAACTGGTTAGAGGTATTTTTCTCGCCGGCTGCTTTAAGCGCATTTTCACCCGCAAAGTATTCTTTGTGATCATCACCCATATCAGAACCCGACATGTTTTGGTGTTTAACACAGGCGATACCTTGACGAATTTCTTTACGCTGTACGCCTTCAACATAACCCAACATAGACTGATCACCAAAGTATTCTTTAGCAAGATTATCAGTAGATAACGCGGCAGTATGGTATGTAGGTAATGTAATTAAGTGATGGAAGATTCCAGCGTCACGAGATGCATCAGATTGGAAACTGCGGATTTTATTATCTGCAAGTGTCGCTAACTCAGTATCATCGTACTCTACCTTCATCAAGTCAGCACGGTCATAGCTAGATACATCTTTTCCTTCTGCAACCATCGTATCGTATACTTGCTGACGGAAGTTTAACGTCCAGTTGAATGATGGACTGTTATTATAAACAAGCTTAGCGTTTGGTATTTCTTTACGCACTCCGTTCATCATAGCTGCGATATCAGTAACGTTTGGTGTTGCTGTTTCAATCCAAAGCAAGTCAGCGCCCGCTTTAATGGCATGAATGCAGTCAAACACACAACGTTCAGGACCCGTACCTTGACGGAATTCGTATAAACCAGAAGGTAAGCGCTTAGGACTAACCAACTTGCCGTTACGTTTAAAGCATACATCGCCTTCAGCCATATCCGCGACGTCAATTTCTTCAACATCTAGATATGAATTATATATATCACCTTCATCGCCCGGTTCTTTAACAACTGCGATTTCTTTAGTTAAGCCTGCACCTTCAGAGTCAGTACGTGCAACGATAATCCCGTTATCGATACCTAGCTCTAAGAAAGCATGACGCAATGCACGAATTTTAGAATGAAAATCAGCATGAGGAACCGTGACTTTACCGTCTTGATGACCACACTGCTTCTCGTCAGCCACTTGATTTTCAATTTGAAGTGCGCAAGCACCGGCTTCGATCATTTGCTTAGCCATTAGGTAAGTCGCCTCAGCATTACCAAAACCCGCATCAATGTCAGCAATAATTGGTACAACATGAGTTACATGATTATCTATCTTATCTTGGATAGCTGCTTTTTCATCAGCGTTTTTTGCCGCGTCTAACTCGCGGAAGAGACCGCCTAATTCACGTGCATCGGCTTGACGTAAGAATGTATAAAGCTCTTCAACTAAAGAAGCAACAGCCGTTTTTTCATGCATAGACTGATCAGGCAGTGGACCAAACTCACTGCGAAGTGCTGCTACCATCCAGCCAGAAAGATATAAGTAACGACGGTCTGTATTTCCACCAAAATGTTTCTTGATAGAAATCATTTTCTGTTGCCCAATAAAACCATGCCAACAACCTAGAGACTGAGTGTACTTAGAACTGTCAGCGTCATAAGCGGCCATATCTTTGCGCATAATGTCTGCGGTATACTGAGCAATATCTAAGCCTGTTTTGAATCTGTTCTGCACTCGCATACGGGCTACTGATTCAGGGTTAATAGCATCCCAAGAGTCACCTGCTTTTTCTTTAATTGCTTTAACCGCTTCAATAGCGCTTTGATAATTTGACATGTCAGTCTCCTTAAGTTTTATAAATTTTTATATGGTCCTGTTAGCTTTAGCACTAAAAATAGAATATGCATGTCTCCTGCAAGAACACCAAAATAATCTGTGCATTAGCTCCAACTAGCCACCCTCGTCCCGGAGGATGCCCAAAAAAAGGTCCCGTATATTAGCAAATACTTTTAAACGAGTCTTGTGATATCTAACCCATATCCCTACATTTACAAGATGCTTATTGCTTGCATCCAATCGGTCACCTATTATTCGCACACTTAATTCATTCATCGTCGATGAGAACCTACTGCACCAGGTCTCTAATAATACAATTTATATAATAAATACAAAGGCTTACAGAACATGTTTAAGACAGCAGATTTATGTGATGATCACTCTGATACTTTATCAATCGCACAACCTCTGTTTAAAGATTATGGTAAAAATATTTCCTTCAGTGGTGAAATTTCAACCGTCAAATGCTTTGAAGATAACTCTCTAGTCAGAAAGCAACTAGAGCAAGATGGAAACGGGCGCGTATTAGTCGTTGATGGCGGCGGATCAACACGCTGTGCCATGGTCGGTGATATCCTCGCCCAAATGGGTGCTGACAATGGCTGGAATGGCATTATTGTTTATGGCTGTATCCGTGACTCAGGCGTCATTGCTACCATCGATCTTGGCGTCAAAGCCATTGGCACACTGCCACTAAAGAGCGTGAAAAAAGGTGAAGGTGAAATTGATACTCCCGTGCATTTTGCTGATGTCGATTTTATTCCCGGCCAATTCGCCTATGCAGATGAAGACGGCATTATTCTATCGGCGACTAAACTCGTCTAGCTAACTAACATTTAATTAACTTCTCATTATGATCAACTATGCCGAATCATTGGCATTCGACATCTTTTGTATTGATGTCGACTACATGCGCCCGCGCCTAGCATGCAGTTACTTAGTTATACACCAAGGTAAAGCTGCATTTATTGATTGTGGCACTAGTCTTACCGTGCCACGTTTACTTTCGGTATTACAAGACTGCAATCTTGACGTTACAGATGTTGAATATGTTATTCCCACACATATTCATTTAGATCATGCTGGTGGCGCGGGTGTACTTATGCAGAAGTTCCCAAATGCTAAGCTTGTGGTACACCCTAAAGGTGCACGTCATTTAGTAGAACCACAACGCTTGATTGATAGCGTACGCCAAGTCTACGGTGACGAACTTTATGATTCACTCTATGGTGACATCATTCCTATTGATGAAAATCGTATCATTGTCGCAGAAGATAACTATTGCATAGATTTAAATGGCAGATCGTTACTAGTGGCAGACACCCCTGGTCATGCACGTCATCACTTCTGCCTATACGACGAACTTAGTCAGGGTTGGTTTACTGGAGATACTTTTGGCTTGTCCTACCCTGAAATCAGCATCGATTCTGGACGTTACTTGTTACCCACAACTACTCCGGTGCAATTTGAACCTGATGCTTGGCAACAGTCTCTAAAACGTTTACTGGAGAACGACCCTCAGCGAATGTACCTCACTCATTTTGGCATGGTGGAAAATGTGCAACAGCTTGCTAAAAAACTTAGCAAAGACTTAGCCATTTACACTGATATTGCTATATCCCAACAAACACAAAATCAGCGTATAGAGAAATTAATAGAAAAACTATTCCAACACACTTTAAATGAATTACGCGAATTAGGCTGCCAACAAGAAGAAGTATTAATTCACGAGCTCCTAAAGACTGACATTACTCTCAATGCTCAAGGATTGGATGTCTGGCTAAAACGCCAGGAAAAGCAACCTCAGTCGGCTTGAGAATTATTGTTTAAATAGATGCTCACGCATTAAAGCGGTACAATTACGCAATCAAATCTACATTTCCAGACAACCTTTCAGGCACACAGTTTATGTTCATCAAAGCCCTCTTAAGAAAACCAATTATCACCCTAGTCTTTATTCTGGCAGTGGTTGCAGGACTGTCTATCAATATTCAATATATTAATATTGATGCTTCGCCTGACTCGCTATTACTAGACAGTGATCCAGATTTAGAGTTTTACCGTGAAGTACACCGCGAATATGGATCTGATGAATATATTATTGTTGGCTTTCAGCCGAAGGTAGATCTATACCAACAGGAAACTATTGACTTTATCCAACGGCTAACTGAAGAACTAAAAACCGCACCTGGCATTTCTGGCGTAAACAGCATTACCAATGTACCACTACTACAACAGCCTCGCAGCCAGGGTGAAAATGGTGTTAGTAACTTTCAAAACTTAATCAATCCAAATGTTGATATCGCCAGCGCTAAAAAAGAGTTTGCCAGCAGCCCAATTTATTCTTCCAACCTTGTTAGTGTCGATACAAAATCCACAGCAATTAAAGTCGATATTGAAAAAAACCAAGAATTGGTAGCGTTAATCCAACAAAAATACGTTCTGCTAGACCAGCTAAGCAATTCAACCAATCAAGAAAATCAAGAACTAAGTAATCAATTAAATGACATTAATACACAAATTCCACTACAAAGAGCGATCATCAATCAGCGTTATAAAAATGCATTAGAAGATATCAGATCAACGCTAAGTAATTATAACGACAAAGGTACATTCTATTTAGCAGGCGCCCCTTTGATAGCTAACGACATTAAAACCTTTATCAGTAATGATATTCGTGTATTTGGTATCAGTATGATCGCGATTATGTTTTTTGTATTATTTCTATTTTTCCGCAGATTATCCTGGGTATTTTTATCACTAGTATGCGCATTCTTAAATGTTCTTATGGTCTCTGGCCTAATCGGTTTATTTGGCTTACAACTCACCATTATTTCTTCAAATTTTGTTGCACTATTAATTATATTTTCGATCACTCTCTCTATTCACGTAATTATTCGCTACCAAGAAGTATCCGCGAAAAACCCCGATGACCTAGATAACAATTTAATCAATGCAGTTAAGCAGATTGCCACCCCTTGCATCTACATGGTTGCCACATCAGCCATTGCATTTATCTCACTCATAGTCAGCGATATACAACCCGTAATTTTCTTCGGGCTAATTATGGTAATGGGTTTACTGTGCGCGTTTCTGCTCACTTTCACAGTGTTACCCATTTTAATCCATCTGTTTAAACCGACTGTTGACACCAATCAAAGCAACAATTCTTCAAGCATGTTAAATGACCTATTGAATATCATTAGACTAAGCAAACCAGTGATGGCCACGTCTATATTCTTAATTGCAGCAATCAGCATATATGGCATCACTCAAATTACAGTTGAAAATAGATTTATTGATTATTTCAAATCCGACACTGAATTATATCAAGGCTTAATATTTATCGACCAAGAACTGGGTGGCACTGTTCCCCTTGAGTTATTGCTTGAAGCACCTGAAATAGCCGATAACGACAACGAAAATCTCGAAGAGGATGATGAATTTTCTGATTATCTAGATGAAGAAGAAGATAGCTTCACCCAGCAAAGTTATTGGTATAACCGTCGCGGCATCAACAAGGTTAGAGCGGTACATGACTACTTAGAAAATCTAGATCAAGTTGGAAAAGTATTATCTATTTCCAGTACTGAAAAAGTATTTCGTCAGTTAGCCAAGGGAGAAGAACTTGAAGATTTTCATTTGGCATTAATCCATAAAAAATTACCCGAGAATATAAAAGACGTATTGATTAATCCTTACGTTTCAAAACAAGGAAATCAAGCAAGGTTAGTGGCAAGAATCAAAGATTCTGATCACACGCTTATTCGCAATGACTTATTAAATAAAATCGAAGCAGATATTAATGAAAATCTAATTGCCAATGGCGAAAGCATTCGTCTAAGTGGAATAAGCGTTTTATACAACAATGTATTACAGAGCTTATATCAATCTCAGATTTTAACCTTAGGCACTGTATTTATATGTATTCTGATTATGCTGCTTATTTTATTCAGAAACTTCTCATTGGCTATCATTGGAACACTACCGAATATATTTACCGCATTCTTTATACTAGGAGCAATGGGTCTACTAGGCATCCCACTAGACATTATGACGATCACTATTGCCGCTATCACAATAGGCATTGGCGTTGATTATGCAATTCACTACATCCATCGTTTCAAGAAAGAGACTAGTCAAGGCGCGAACTACCAACAAGCTATCAGCACAGTACAACTAACTGTAGGTAAAGCCTTATACTACACATCAATCACGGTAACTTTGGGATTCATAATACTAGTTACTTCAAGCTTTAAGCCTTCTATTTACTTTGGTTTATTCACCAGTATCGCCATGATTGTTTCGCTTTTTGCGACTTTCACTATTATCCCATTGATGATTAATTGGCTAAAACCAATTAAGACCGCTTGATAGATTAAGGTTGATCACAAGAATATTTTTCTTGCAACAACTCTACTAATACATAAGTTGCAGTCTGCATTTTTACATCTGCATTATTTTCAACCTGAGTTACATACTGCCTCACTACATCATCGAGATTTATTTTTGATCTATCACATAAGCGCCCTGATAGATCCATGATCTCTATACTTGAAGCAACATAGCCAGAGCATACTCCCGCCTCAAGCTGGCTAACTGGGCTCTTCAATTCTATTAATTTAATGTACTCATGACAGTATTCAGCCATAGTATCCGCCTGATAAAAAGAGGCAATACTAGGCGCTGACAATACTGATAAGGCAATAACGGGAAAGAGTTTAGAAAGATAGCTAGAAAAACAATACTGATTAATTCGCATCAAGCAACATACCTCTGAACTGATTATCAACCAACAGTATCAGAATATTGAATGTTCTGGAATTTAAATTTATTTTTTACTTACATTAGAAATAATTACAGTAAATTCATCGTCAGAACGTCGTTTATGCTTATCTATTTTAATGCTATTTGGATAACCGAGTTCTTCATTATAGAATATTTCTACTTCACCAAATTCATTATCAATTGCTATCAATATTTCATCAAACCACTGTGTAATAGTTGAGAGCTGCTCAACGATTTCTTTAGAAACCTGCTCTTTCGTATCTAGATATAGAGCTTCCGCGACATCGCCATCAACGACAAATACCTGCATCTTTCTTGTATAGTCAGGAGAACAAAAGCATTGCTTCTCAAGCATATAGCTATAGTTAGCGCTACTTTGGGAATTCCACACACGTTGCATTTCTAGCAACTTTTCTTTTCTATCATTTTCACAAGCAATTGCGAATGCAGCCAAACTAATAAATAGCAATACATATACTAATTTATTAATCATCTATTTGAGTTCTTTTTCTAACATGCATATAAAGTCCTAACATCATTAACAGGAACACCAATCCTTGATTACCACCACCACCTTCTTCTTCGCCAGAATTGTTAATACCATTCGTATTGGTAGTTGGTGTAGTTGGCGCCACTCCAGCGCTACATATGACATTGTTATTAGCGATATCGCATGTGCTTGTGAGCACATTATTTGACGCATTTACTTCTTGAACATCAGCAGTATCTTCGTTTATGTTTTGAGTGATTATCACATTACTTGAATTCGCATTTACCCTCACACTCGTTACTACTTGAAATGATGTTGGTGGATTAGCCACTACACACGAATAAGAACTGCCACCTCCATTAATACTACAATTGACTCCATTTGCAGTTGCGGCAACTAATATCCCTTGAGCAGTATTGATAGTTCCACTTAGATTTACATTATCCACTGGCTTAAAACCATTTTTTATACTAGCAGTATATGCAGATGTAAATTCTAAGTTAGCATTTAACGCTCCACTATTACCTGTATTCTCACTAATCGAAACATCCGCTGGGAAGTCCATGCATAATTCAGGCGCGACAAGACTAGAAAGTGTTGCTTCTATATCTGCTGCACTACAAGATGAAAATTTACTTAAGTTAAACCCTGGACCAATACTTGGTGACATAATAAACATGGAGGCAGGGCATAAAACATTTGCCCCAGGACCATCATGGTCAGAACCTAAATTATGCGCTAATTCATGTGCAACAACGATTGCTGTTAGCGGTATATTATATGTCGTGGCATCTGCAGGATCAGTAAAGAACACGCTTGAAGTCCCTGTACTAAAACCATTTGCTTCGCAAACACTAGCCAAGTATGCCACTCCTAATGTGCCACCATTAAAATCACGTCCGGTGACTACATGTGTTAGCGCATTGTTATTAGTTATAAATGGTATTTGTGCATTGTTCTTTTTGAGTTCAATTTCATCAAGTAATGCTCCCGCATCCAACACAGGACTGGCTACAACACTGGTATTGAATAGATCGTTTGCCAGCATTTCGACCGTAATAGCATCAATAGAAATCTTGAGATCATTCATGTAATGCCCATCGACAATATTAAGTATCGACATCGCTTGTGCCGTTGCCTGTGCTCCAAATACTGCTTGGAAGGCTTGATCAAAAGCAATTTCAACTTCAGCAATAATACAAATACCATTTACTTCTTGGCTACAAAATTGTGCGAATGTTGCAGATAGTGGTGAAGGTGTCGATGCAGCACTTACTGACGCATTAGTTGCAGATAATTGAGCGACATGATCTAACATCGTGTCAGTGCCATCACCACGCCCACATGTACCTTGTAAGCCATCAACTTCTGTCATTGGCATAGATGCATAATGCTACTTGTTGCCGCCGCAGCACCTGCTGGGATCTCTGCGCCAGCATGTTGAATAATATGCATAGCATTATGCACCGAGACAACCCCTTGCCAATAACCATTTACATAGGACGCTCTTACCCAACTAGATTCTTCACCATCCAATACACCAATATAATGATGCCCCCGTACTTCCTCGTCCATGCCACTCACTTTAGATATAAGATGAATGTTCTCAGTGACCACTGCTTGATATTGCAAACCTTGAATATCGACTTGAAATCTTCTTTCCTCATTAGCATAAAGTGATTGAGAAAGTAAAAAAGTCAGCGTCAAAAATGAAACACGAATTAGGCGCATAATTGGCAAGATCCTTAGATGGCGTTTAGAATTTATGTCATTACAAATAGTTTGACGAGCATCTAATATTTGGTAACAAAATTGACAAAATGAAGACAGAAGGTGCAAAACAAGAGATCAACAGCATCAAAAAAAGTCCTCATAAACAAGCTAAACGCCTTGTTTATTCAATACAATAGTCACTTACTATGGACACTGTTAAACACAAGCCTCTAGTTGCATTAGCACTAACATGCATTGTCATCATGTTATCGCCACAATATGTTCGCGAGTCGTTATATCTACATATTGAAGATTGGAAGCGAGGTGAATATTGGCGTTTCTTCTCTGCCCATCTAACTCACTACTCTTGGACGCATTGCTTAAGTAATGTTATTGGCTTGCTGCTATTGATAGGAATATTTAAAGATACCAAGCAGAGCATGCATTGGTTAACTGCAGTGATTATTTCATGCATCACCATCAGCAGCGGCTTAATACTTTTTAGCACTCAGCTTGATTGGTATGTGGGATTCTCAGGTGTACTTACTAGTTTATATGCTTATGCGTCGATTAAAACATTTGCTGAGAACACAAAAATATCTACGTTTATATTAATCGGACTAATAGTGTATGTTGTTATTCAAGTATACGGGGGGCTTATTGGCTCTATGTTAATTTCGGACCTTAAAACATCGCCATATGCGCATGCATATGGACTGATCGCAGGAGTGTTATACGGATTTATTGAGCGATATTATTTAAAAATATCTAACGGCAGTAATAAACAATAAAATTTGAATTGCCTGAAAGGCATATATTTAGCCAGCTGGCTAAATATAGTTTAAACCATACAAGGTCTTCTTCGATGATAGTACTTAACATCGCTGAAACTGACTTCGTCTCCACCGCCACCCATATACATTTCTTTCACGCTATCTGACTCTGAAAGCTCTTTTGCAGAACCTTTTAATACAACACGGCCATTCTCAATAATATATCCAATCTTGGCGTATTTAAGTGCGATATTTGCGTTTTGCTCAGACACTAAAAAGCTAACGCCGTCTTCTTCATTAAGCGTTTTTACAATTTCGAAGATTTCTTCAATTAGTTGTGGAGCCAATCCCATAGACGGTTCATCTAATAAGATTAAGTTTGGCTTAGCCATCATAGCTCTACCCATAGCAACCATCTGTTGCTCACCACCAGAACATAGTCCACCTAAGTTTTTCCTACGATCTTTAATTCTATTGAATCGTGAATAAACGTATTCTAAATCTCGCTTAACCGACGCAGAGTCTGCATTACGAATAAATGATCCGGTTAAAAGATTCTCTTCTACTGTTAAGTGGCCAAAGATATGTCGACCTTCTAACACTTGTACGACACCCGCTTTCACCATGTCATAAGGAGACATTGTTTTAATATCTACGCCGTTATATTCGATTGACCCTTTACTGACTTCACCACGTTCTGCTTCTAGCAATCTTGAAACAGCTTTACATGTGGTTGTCTTACCTGCACCATTGGCACCCAATAGTGAAACAACTTCACCTTTTTGAACTTCTATCGATACACCGTGTAATGCTGAGATTACACGCGAATATAGTACTTCAATGTTTTTAATCGATAATATAGGTGTGTCGGTACTCATTGTTTTAGCCTTATAAATGTCTTTAAATTAACCTACCGGACCATTATAGATCCGGTAGGGAAATATACTCTTATGACTATGTCTCGATCTTAGATATCGAAGTCATCATCGTTGTTGCTCGCATCACAATGCGGTTGCTAGTATCATTATTCTTGTCTTCATATTTTTACTACTCCTTAAGGGTGCTTTTTCGTGTATCCCAACTACTTTGTTCGGGAATTTATAATCCTTTTTTATTTCGAGAATGGCCATACTCTTAATTTCTGCTTAGTAGTATTCCACAATGCAGCGAATCCACCTGGCTCTCTAATAAGTAAAACAATAATAATTGTTCCGACCACAATCTTTGAGTTGTTTTCTACGAATGCTGTATCTAGTGTTCCGCCACCAAAAATCCAATCACCTAATCGAGTAATGAGTATTGGCCATCCATAGACGAAAATTGCGCCTAGGAATGAACCTAAAATTGATCCTAGCCCACCAACGATCACCATAAACATAACCAAGAAAGATCTTCTTAGGTTAAAGATCATGAAATCCAAGTTACCGATGTAGCAATATGAATACATCGCACCAGCAACACCGCAATAGAAAGTACTAACAAAGAAAGCCATTAACTTTGTCTTTGCAACAGATATTCCAATCACGTTTGCAGCAATATCCATATCGCGCACGGCCATCCAGTTTCTACCGGTAGAACTACGCACCATGTTTTTACAAGCGACAATTAAGGCGATTGTGATTGTTAAAGTAATTAGATAACGTCCTCTTGAAGAATGCCAGAATGCATCATTAAGTGGTGTTAACTCTTGGAATGGGAATACTCTGTAGTGGAACGGCGGTAAATTTACAACGCCTGACGTGGTGTAGTTTAAAAACCATGGATAGGCATTGAATATCCATTCCGAGAAAAACTGTGCTGCGAGTGTTGATACAATTAAATAGAAACCTTTAATTCTTAACGCAGGCAGCCCGAATACAATACCAACAAGACCAGCAATAACGCCGGCCAAGAAAAATGCTAATGGAATATACATCCAGTCTACTCGTAACACTAAGTTGAATGCAGCAAATGCACCAAAACTCATAAACCCAGCGGTACCTAACGATAACTGTCCGGTATATCCGGTGGCAATATTTAGCCCTAATGTTGCAACACCAAGCACCATCATAGGAATGAATATTGCGCTAAGCAAATAGTCACTTGCAAACGCAGTCACTAATATATACATGACTCCAACAACAAATAATGTCGATAAAAGGCGGTCTTCCTTGAGTGGAAGCATGCGGCGGTCATCCGCAAAACTCTTAACTAATCTCCCTGCTTCACGATAATACATGCTTAAACTCTCTCAATTTCTTTCTCACCGAAAATTCCGGTGGGTCTAATCATTAAAAATATTAGTGCGGTGGTGTAAGCCCACCAATGCTCAATACCCTGTCCACCAAAGTATTCAGCCAAATAAATTTCACCCAATTTTTCACTGGCGCCAATAATAAGACCACCAACAATTGCACCAGGTATTGACGTTAGGCCACCAATTAAAATTACAGGCAAACCTTTAAGCACAGCAGCAGTCAACGTAAAGGAAACACTGACTCGATCACCCCACAACAAACCTGCAATCAAACAAATTACACCTGTTACCGCCCATACAATCGCCCAAATACGATTTAGAGGAATACCAACCGCCATGGCGGCCATATGATCATCAGATACTGCGCGAAGCGATAAACCTGTTCGCGTATATTGGAAAAATAAGGTTAAGCCCAAAATCATTGACCCGGCGATCACTGCTGCTGCGATATCAAATTGACTGATAATAATATCGAGCCCCAGATTTGGGAATTTTTCGATTAAGAAGATTGGGTCATTAGAAATACCCAAATCCACTCCGTGTACAGCCGAATCCCATACGCCTTGAGCTAAACCTTCTAGGAAATAGTTCAAACCTACAGTGGCCATAAACAATGAGAGTAGCGATTGGTTAGCTAGCGGTCGCATTACTGTTCTTTCAACAATAATACCTAACGCGACCATAAGAACTAACGTGATTGAAAACGCAACCCAGAAATTAACTTGTCGCTCGGTCATACTTACGAAAGTCAACGCTGCAAGTAACAACATTGTGCCTTGAGCAAAGTTAAACACACCGGAGGACTTATAAATAAGTACAAAACCGATTGCTACCAACGAGTACATTACCCCGGATAATAACCCTCCGACTAATACCTCAAGAAAAAACGGCAACCATTCCCACATATCTTATTTTCCTCTATTCCTTAGACCAGGATTTAATGACTAACACCTAAGTAGGCATCAATGACATCTTGATTATTCATCACTTCTTCAGGTGTTCCGTCACCAATTTTTTTACCGTAATCCATCACGACTACATGATCAGAAACATCCATGACGACACCCATATCGTGCTCAATTAACACAACTGTGGTTCCCAGATTTGCATTTACCTCTTGTATATAACAAGACATATCTAATTTTTCTTCCATAGTCATTCCGGCCATAGGTTCATCAAGTAGAAGCATTTTAGGTTGAGCTGCTAATGCACGCCCTAGCTCAACGCGTTTTTGCAACCCGTATGGCAATGAAGAAACTGGTGTTTTACGAATCGATTGCAAGCCTAAAAATTCTATGATTTTTTCAACTTCTTCTCTACTTGCTAATTCTTCGCGTCGCGCTCTACCCATATTAAGGGCCGTCTCCCAGAAAGTAGCTTTATGAAAGCTATTTCTACCAGTCATAATATTATCCAAGGTAGACATTCCGGCAAACAATGCAATATTTTGAAAAGTTCTTCCGATGCCCATACTGGCCGCAGTACCAGGCTTCATTTTTGAGAATTGTCTACCCTCAAAAGTAATGCTGCCTTCTTGAGGAATATAAACTCCATTAATTACGTTAAGCATGGAGCTTTTTCCAGCACCATTAGGGCCGATTACTGCGCATATTTCGCCTTCATATACATTAAAGCTAATATCCGTAATTGCCTTTACGCCTTTAAACGAAAGATTAATGTTATCTAGAACGAGGATAGGCTTTTTTGAGTCTGTACTAGTATTCATCGTATTAGTTTACTTACGCTGTTTGTAGTCTAAGCTGCGCGACGAGATCACCATTTGAATCTGTGACATCATATTTGTCTACGCCAGAATATAACGCATCAATTAATGCCTTATAATTATTTGCAATAATATCGCGTCGAATTTTACGCGACCTTGTCATCTCACCGACACTTGCATTCAACTCTGTATGCAATATTGTATGTCGCTTAATCTGAGGACAATTGGCTCCACCGACATGCTCCATACATGAGTTAACTTCTCTAACTTTGTCAGAGATCAATGCGGTTACTTCATCTTTAGTTGCAAGATCACGTAACCCAGTGAATTGCATTTGCTGCCTTTCAGCCCATGCACCAACGCTTTCTGCATTAATCACAATCAATGCAACCATATGCTCTTTCTGTTCACCAACAATAACTGCATCCTGGATGTATGGTGATGCCTTAAATGCATTTTCAATTTGTTTAGGCATAAAGTCCGCACCTGTACTGAACTTGCTCACACAGTCTGAACGTTCAAGAACGTGGATATGATCACTCACCATCTCGCCGATATCGCCGGTCTTTATCCAACCGTCTGCACTGACTATCAAATTGTTTTGTGCTTCATCTCGATAATAGCCTTTGAACGCATTAGTACCTTTAAAACAAATCTCTTTATTGTCAATTTTGACTTCAACACCAGGTAAAGGAGCACCCACCATTGTTTCAGCATGTTCAGCATTAGTATCTTGTGCATCTTGAACACTAATACATCCAGCACTCTCTGCTGTTCCGTATGTTGCTCTCAAGTTAACACCAAGCGCTATATAAAATTTAAATACTTCTTCACTGAGAACGTCACCACCGACATAAGCATGTTTGATTTTACTGAGGCCATATAAGTCTTTAATTTGGCTGAATACTAATTTATCACCTAACCATGTACGCCCTTGCGTCATTAATGACGACATATGTCTACGTAACAACGATGATTTAGTATTTTCTGTTCTTGATTGAATCTGTGAATAGATAGTCTTATAGAAATGCGGAGGCCCATAAAGCATTGTAGGTCCCACTTCTCGCATATCGGCAAGAATTGTTTCATTACTTTCAGGACAATTGATTGTGTAGCCTTTAATCATCCACAGCGCATAGACGAAAAACAATGTGCTGGCATAGGACAACGGAAGATAAGAATAAACCTCTTCACGGTCGCTAATACCTTCTTGATCTACGAAAGTTTGGCCCGTGGATAAAAAGTTAGAATGGGTTAGTACAGCACCACGACAAGTTCCTGATGTACCCGCGGTATAAACAATAAATGCTTCTGAATCTGGCGTTATTTTTGAGCTGACATCACTGATAAATGACGGATGCTCTTTAGCAAATTGTTCGCCAAGCTCTTCAAATTCAATATAACTCTTAAGATGCGTATGGTCGTAGTCCCTCATGCCACGCTCGTCGAAGTAAATCACTTCGGTTAGCATTGGTAACTCTTTAATGACCTCATAAATAGCATCAACTTGTTGTTGATCCTGTAACACCGCAAAACGTGCTTCACAGTTTTCCAACAATCCTTTCAATTCAGCAGTGGTTGAATCCGCATGCATTGGTACTGGAATCGCGCCCAAACTTTGAGCCGCCAGTATTGAAAAGAACAGAGGTGGAACATTATTACCAATGATCGCAACTTTATCGCCTGGCTTTAAACCAGTGGCTGCAAATCCACATGCTAATTTTTGAACTTCATCTGCAACATCACTCCACGTATATGAGTTCCATATACCGTGTTTTTTCATTCGAAGCGCAGTACGATTACTACTTTGTGTTGCGTGCTGTTGCAGTAAACTAGGAAATGTTTCCATATTAATTTTTATAACGACTCTTAATCTATTAATAAACGTTTGTATGTGGTCAATACAACTAATAACTCAGCAATAGAAACAAATGTACACAAGTTGCGGACATAGATTCTAACCTTAAAGTTAATATCGTATTACCTTGACCTACTGATTGATAGCTTAATTAATACTATTATTATTTTAAATGTGTCAGCTTTTGAGGGATCGTTCCTCCACCCTTAATACAAGTAGCTACTCGTATTATGCGTAAACTACACCAACGGACTGTGGAATTCCAATATTTTTTTCAATTTCAAGACTTACTATAATCGTCCTAAATTGCGACTAATAAACAGCCGCTATCTTGCTGGAATCTAATAGACTTTCACTTAATGTAGATCAATATAGTTTAGAGAAACTACTCATATATCATTGATTTTCAATGATATACAACAAAATTCTCAATTGCTGCGATAATCTGATAAGTCTCTAATAACAGAGCCTTCCTCTTTACCTTTTTTAAGCACATGCAGCTCAAAGTCTTCAGCACACACAGGACGACCTATATAATAACCTTGAATATAATCACAATCTAACACTCTTAGGAATTCTTGCTGTTGGCGAGTCTCTACGCCCTCAGCAACCACCTGTAGGCGCATACTCTTAGCTAAAGCAATAATACTTTGGACAATCGCACGATCATCAGCATCCGTTTCTAAGTCTTGTACGAACGCAGTATCAATCTTCAAAAGATCGATAGGAAAGCGTTT
>CALJEX010000087.1 GCA_938074525.1 uncultured Gammaproteobacteria bacterium | reverse complement strand
AATTATGTGTCAAATTGATGTTTCCATATCGCACATTAATTTTATTTTAGCGTAATCCAATTAATTAAGTCATTGAATTATCTAGGGTGATGAGATTGGAACGTATATTGCTATAACTATTATGTTAGAAATTGTCTTCATATGCATACTAACAAAATGACCCCGCCTCCTTGCGGCGGGGTTTTTTTAATTTAGGTACTTTAGATTGCTTTCAGCCCATAGCGGATATTCTATGTAACTTATCAATGTAGGCCAGTAGACACATAACCTAATCCCACTATGGAAAAATGTACAATGGCAAGAAATATTCCAATAATTGATAAAGTAATTTTAGCAATCTTCCCTTTAGCTAAATAGCGCAAAACAACTATTGCAATAACTATTAAGTAACTAGCAAACGTAACCCAACGAAAAATTTTCGCAAGAGAGTCTCCAACACCTCGACTGATATCTAGCAAGAACGGTGCAAATAATATTTTAGAAATTGTGGTTATAGACTCCCCCTGGGCAAACCACCACAATAAAACTGTTATTAGCAGGATACAAATTCCAATAAATATTGTCAGCGGATTCAGAAGTAGCGATTTCATTATCTTAAATTACGTAGAATAAATTTTAATCCCAATGACTGCTATGGGTCGAAAGCCGTCATTATCATACAGAGTATATGAGCAAAAAAAATATAATGGACTACAATTGAGTTTAATGTCTACTAACGACCCATAGCGGTCATTTGTATTTAAAGAGGTTATATTGCTTTATCTGCGTAAATAGACATTTCTATTTGGATGATCGCAATCGTTTTTTAACTATTGCTGCAACCTCTCTTCCAAGTATTCTTTAAGCTTTTCTCTTTTAATGAAATGCTATAGTAATAATGAATCACTTTAACCCCGATAATTGCAACGGCTAAATATGCAATCAATATAGAGAGTGAGTCTCAGTAGTTTTGCTATTTCCTGATACTTAATAACAATTTATCATGCAGCTATTCAGCGCGGTTGATATTTTGATTTTCAAAGGAAACTAATTCCAATTCGCCATTTCTAGCATCCCAGACATACACGTCTGATTCCCTGGCTAATTCAGCACCTGAATGGCCATAGTTGGTATCAAATACTATAAAGCTTCCATCTTCAGATACAGCAGAATGAAGATAATAATTTAGCAGCTGAACAAGAATTTATCACTGCGTTAGAAAAGCAACCTCGTGCTAATGAACCATTGTCTGGACTAGTTAGATTGTACTTATCAGAAGGTAAGCAAGAGAAAGCAATTAGCTTGTTAAAAAGCATTATTAAGGAAGATCCACAATACTTGGTTCCTTATAATCTTTTAGGTGAGGTTGGTATTGCAACTAAAGATTATGAGTTGGCTGTTGATAGCTTTAACTCCGCCATTAAAATTAATGAAAAATGGTGGATTCCCTATCGTGGGCTCTCTATAGTTCATGCTGCTCAAGGAGATAGAAGTAAGTCTATACAGATTTTGCAACGAGGTTTTGACCAAGGAGTAGGTATAGAACGGTTAGGATTGGAATTAGCACTAGCGCAATATCAATTGGGCCAAAGAGCGGACTCAATTGCTACCTATGAAAAAATTATTGCAGATGTTCCTAACTCTATTTTGTCAAAAAATAACTTGTCAATGATCTTGGTTGATGATCAGGCAACTGATGGTGATATTGATAAAGCACTTACTTATGTTGCTGATTTAGAAGATATCGAAGAAGCTGCCTCTTTAGATACTGTTGGTTGGGTGAACTATAGAGCAGGTAACATTGCGGAGGCAATTGAAATTCTAGAGAAGGCAGTTTCATTAGCACCTAATGCGGCAGAATTACATTACCACTTGGGTATGGCATATGCTGCAGAAGGTGGAAATCTAGAAAAAGCTAAACAGCATTTAAAGACAGCCGTAGAATCAGAGCAAAATTATACGGGTAAAGATGCTGCTAAGGCTAAATTTGCACAGTTGTCACGTTAATGCTGGAGATAGAATGGTATTAACTTGTTAATGTCTTTTTGATCTAGGGCTTGCTGAATTCCTAGGTTAGCTTGGAATTCAGCTTCTGTTAGGATTTCATTTGCCAAAGCGTAATTGTTAGCGTCTGCATATTCTTTGGCTGAATTAGATAAATTTTTAGTTTCTCGCCATAAGCTACTAGTGTTGCTGGCTTGATCTATTAACTGATTAACAGTCTCTATACGTGCAACTAATTCCTGATATTCAGTTTGGTCGCTATGTGCAGGTAACATGCTGCTAAACAATATAATAATGATTAGCGAAGAAAAATAAGTATGTCTAATCATTGCTATCTTCTCACTGCCGGTCCATTGATAGGTAATCCATTGTTCATATGAGTATGGAAATACTCTAAATTTCTGTATGTCTCGCTTTGTGCTTCAAACGGCGCGGCACGCACTTGTTTATTGCAGCCAATATATCTTTTATGTAAGGGGCCTAATGCGCCCCACTTGTTTCGATAGGTTGGCCAGCCAGTTGTTTGCCCGAGGGCGGGGCCTAGAGATTCGGTGCGTAATTTCTTTCCAGCATTATCAAAATGGCAATGAAAACAAGCGAAGTTTAGTTGACCGCGTCGTGTGAAATAGAATTTTTTGCCTTGTTGGTAGGCAGCTAATGCTTTTTCATTAGGAATGGTTATATCTATGATTTCATTTCTGCTTTGAATAGCTATGTATGCAACCAAGCTATTCATTTCTATGCCCATGTAATCTAACTTGGATAATGCATGAGATTGTCGGCATAAATTAACTGCATATGGAACAGTCACTACTGTATTTAATTTTTCGTCCCATTTTGGATATTGGTGTTTTATCGCGGGTCCGTCGGGGAAACATTTGCTATAGGCAGTGCTGTTGGTTTGCCAATACTCATCGCCGCTATCAATGTGCATTTCATAGGGGGGGAATTCCTCTAATGCTTCCCAGTTTTCTCTGGCGCTGTTATCTAATGCATAAACGCCGTTAGCAAAATCTTCAAATGGTATGTCGGGAAAGCGCTTCTTAAAATAACTCTGTATTAAGTGCAGATCTTTTATATGTTCAGGATCTTCTAGCTCAGCATAGCCAATTGTAAATGGGTATAGATTGGCTATTAATAAAATGCTGAGTATTTTTAGGATGTTAAGCATATGGTTAGTTCAATCTTATCCGCCACAGCCGCCAATGGTGACCTTAATGCTTTTTGACGCAGTAAAGTATTGCTTATCTGCCGTGGATACAATCGCAATAATATTAGATGACTTGGCCATTTTAACTCGAGTGGATACATATGCTTCGAGTTTAGGATTGATATCATAAGATGATGTTAACGGGCTAGGGTTATTATCGACTAATATGGATATCTTGTTCACGTTTGCTATTGAGGTATCTACAGTGATAGGTACAACGGCTCCATTTTCAGCAATTTCTGGTGCCTTAATATGGATAGCTTCGCTAACTATTAATTCAGCATTATTAGTCAGTGATCCAATCAATTCATCTGCACTAGCATGATCAAATAATTCTTTCTGCCATCCAGCAAACACGCTATTCAAGCCGCTGACTAGTGATAATGTTAATAGGCTTGTGGTTTGTTGTAGAAATATTCTTTTAGTAGTTTTAAGCATAATGATACCTATAGAGAATGTATGAAATCGACAACCTGATCAATTTCATCTTCAGTTAAAATACGGTGTTTGCCAAAGGGTGGCATGACTGTAATAGGGTTAAACTGGGTTTCGTCCCAGATTCTTTTTCGTAGTAGGCTTTTATCTGGATAGCGCTGCTTCATATTGGATAACTCTGGCCCAATATTACCGGGACTTTCTCCGCCTTCAATTTTATGGCAAGCGAGACAATTACCTTTTGATCTATCGAATGCTATTTGCTGGCCATCAGCATAAGCGATAGCAGTCATATTAAATAATACGCAGACAATATAAATACTAATCCGTGTTATACGTAGATTGGGCATGATTCCAAACTAATTGAACCTGGTAGTAAAGGTTGCTTAGAGGGCGTTTATTTTTTATTTGCTGGCAGTATGATAGCGTGACTCTAAACGCCTATCTACTAGTTTGGTGGTGTCTTTGGTGGTGAATTGCTTATTTAGAGATTTCTGGATGTTGTTAAAAATCTCATTAGTTTGCGAACGTATTTTTTTATGCATAATATCCTCATAACTGTAGCGGCAGTTCGAGGAATAAGTTGATAGGCTGGGGTTATTTGACTTGGTATTGCTCAGCTATTCTGTAATTAAGCTCTCTTAACTTACTGTTATTATTGATAATATCTATTTTTTCCGTCTGTCTTAAATTGTTAGAATGAGCCGCTATTTCGGGGGCATTTAATTCTTGCTCGTTAAAGGAAATGAATATGACTGGATGTCCATGCCATTCGCTAGGTGTTGTCCATTGCTCATACATACTGGCAGTTCTGCCAACGGCATTTCTAGACACGATATTTTCTACCTGCTTGTCTACATCATAAAATCGCAGTGAGCTAGCGATAGACCATTTGCTTAATCCAACTATGAGTGGTTTTTGACCGGTTTCATTAATCAGTTGCTTCTCGATTGAGTCTAATTCTTGAGCTGTTTGTTCCCAGAAATAATGGTTAGTGATTTGTGTGTTGGTTTTGATTGGTAAGCCTAATGCAGCGTAATGCAATAATCCTCCGTACATCAAACATAATGCTGCCGCTGAATAAAGTGTTAATTTAGTAAATAATTTCTTATTAATAAAATTTGAAGTAGGACTTAATGCATAAGACATTAATGGAATGGCAATTAGCCAAATAGGGGCGGTCCAATGGAATCGAGGATAGTGAGTGAAGCTAAAATAAACGTATATTGATAATGGGGCTAGAGTGAAGATTATGAAGTACTGCATATAAGTCTTAATCACAGATTTTTGTGTGATTTTTTCAGCGAGTAATGCTGATAAATTTTTGTAGGCACTAACTATAAATAATAAGATGAGAGGAGATAGTAAAATTACTAAGTGCAGTAATAGATAATGTGTCGAAAACTCTGTTGGACGATCTAAACGACGCGTTGTTTGGAATAGAAACGAAATCCATTCATTTTGCGCATTCCAATAGATAGTCGGTGAGAATACAATCAGAGAGATTATTCCTGCGACATAAAGAATAGGTTGTTTCCACCATTGTCTAGCAGGCTGGTTGACACATAGAAAAATAATCACGCTTAAAGCAATTAGAACCATCGAATATTTGGAAAGCATGCCTAGTCCTATACAGAGCCCTAAGCTTATCCAAGAAATCGAGGAATTTTTAAATATAATTTTTGCTACAAAGTATAAACATGCAGCCCATAATGTTATCTGTAATGCATCAGTTGTTGAAAAGAATCCTGTAGCAACAGTAAATGGAATGGTAGACGTGAGCAGTAGTGAAATATAAGCAGATGTTTTATCAAATAATAAGGTGGTAAGTCGGTAGATGAAATATAAAGTCGCTATTCCGCAAAGATAGGGAAAAAATCTTACTCCAAATTCATTGTCACCAAATAAACTAGTTCCAAGCCAAATTAACCATGCAATCATAGGCGGATGGTCTAGATAACCTATGCTTAAGTGTTCTTTATAATTCCAGTAATAGGCTTCATCTGGAATCAATTCGGTAGAGCCTAAGTACAAAAATCGTAATACCAGTATAAAACTGGTGAAGCCTATGGCTAATATGCGCCAATTTATTGATCCATATTTAAAGTTCTTATTTGCATCTAGAGGAAAAACAATGAATGAGGCGCCGAAATAATTGACTAAGGCGGCAGCAATGATTGCTGGATAAATGGCTAAGCTTGGACTGACGCTTAATAGATTGATCAGAATTGCAAGAACGCCTCCACGTATTGTTAACGCGATTAGACCAAAGTAAATATATTTGATGGCTTTGGTGAGCCAACTGCTGAATGAATCATGGATATATTTAAACGACCATATGGAATTAAACATGTAGTTAAAAGTGGCCGCAATAAAAAAGCTGCTAATATGAGCGCTACTAATGCTCCATCCCTTATTTAAAAATAACTGGAAAAATAGTGCATCAATGACGACGCCAAGAATGCCTACTGCCATAAAGCGACCAGTGGTGGACCCGTTGATTCGTCCACCGCTTAATTCAAGTAGGCGTTGAAAATACTGTATCAATTGTTTGCCAGACAGTTTTGATTCACCAAGTACTCGGTCTGTGAAAACTATCGGTGTTTCCATGACTCGGAATTTATCCAAACCGGAGGCGAGTAACTCTAATAATACTTTATATCCTCTTGCGTCTTGATCTATGTTGGCAAAACATTCTTTTCGGCAAGCAAAAAAACCAGAGGTAGTATCTTTAACACCAGTTAATACTCTTGCTGGTAAACCACCAAACCAAGATAAGAATCGTCTGTGGATTGGCCAATCATCGATACCACCATCTTTGATGTAACGGCTGCCAACAACCACATCATGGGTGCCATCAATAATGGGGTTAAGTAAATGAGGCACGCGATCAATAGGGTGGCTTAAGTCAGCATCCATCACTAGCACATAATCTGACTCGCAGGTGGCAGCGCCTTCTAATATGGCTTGTGTTAAATCGGGATTGCTAGTGCGTTGTAATACAGATATCCAGCTGAAGCGTTTACTCCAAGCATTGATTTTTTCGATAGTATTGTCTTTCGATTGGTCGTCAACAAATAGAATCTTGATATCACAGTTATCAATAGCGATTTGAGTCAGGCCTTCTAAAAGAGGATCGATATTATCTTGTTCATTCAGCGTAGGAATGATTATTGTGGCGCTGCTCATTGATTATTGAATGAAAGGAGGTGGGTAGTTAGTTGATATAGATATTGGAGAAATGATACCAGAAATCAGAGTTATATACGTCAGGCTTGCGGTGTATTCTGCAATGAAAACCAATGCTGAGTTCTTCCCATGATTTGTGATGTTGGATCACTTGCCATAGAGAAGTAGCTCTTACTTTGAAACATAATTGGCGCTGATTACAAGGTTCTGAGTTGTATTCTGTTTGAACATCTTGATGAGGTAAGATTTTGGTAATAGCCTGTTGGCTGAAATCAATGATGAGGCCTTTCTTTAGAGGGGTGAAATCAGACTCGCAAGGAAGTAGATAAAGAATTAAGTCATCTTCAAACTGGCTGGCTGAAAAGTACTCTTTTGCATTATTGAAGAATATCTCTTCTTTTGGTATTTGTTCACTGTCTAGATACCTGTTTATCTCATCTTGTGAAATCGTGGGGCAGCCAATGTCACTAGAGCGGGTAGTGATTGATTTGCTGATAGTGATCTTGTCAGTACAAATAGGATCTATCGTTATGACGTTCGGATATAAATTGGTTACTTCCACTGCAATGCTGTGTTGCGAGTTTTTAATATTATTTTTCTTGATATATTCGTCTCTTGGTGCAGCTTCTGAAAAATAGCCTGCATAAGGCATATAAGATTTAGGCTTGCATGTGTCTATATATTTGAAGATGGATTTTCTTACTGAAAGGTGTCTATTGTATGTAATCTGTAATTTTTCATCTTCACTATAGTGGTCAAAGCACCAAGGATGGCCAGAAGCACCAGCAGCGAATGACGTTGCTAAGAAATCAATATCTGTTGGAAGCACGTAGTGATTCAGAGCAGATGAATCAACGGTAATAAGCGCTTGTTTTTTCCCGTAGCTTAGATATAAGCCGCTATCATCTCTAAAATCTCCAGACTTTAAAATTGATAGATAGATGTCATGTTTATCTAGCTTGTGAATCTGATTAAATGCTAACGGAATAATATTGGTAAATCCTAGGTTGCGTAATGGTCTCTCTGCTGATTTTGTTTTGAAGTCGGGAATAACGATAGGTATATCAGGGCGATGCTGAAAAAGTTTTATCAACGTTTCTTCATGCATGTGATCAGGGTGGTTATGAGATATATATACTAGGTCAGCATTGAGTAATTGATCGATAGCGTCATTTCTTGGTGCGGGGTCATGCCACCATCCATTTAGAAAGCAAGGGCCTTGAATCCATGGGTCAGTGATAATATTAATCGAATCACAAGTAAATAAAAGGCTAGCGTGTGATAGGAAACGAATGTCTAGATCAAGTTCTTGCTGTCGAGACGAAATATTTTCAGGAAGTTTTAAATGAGTTATTGGTTGGTGAATAACAACTTGATTGTTTGTAATCTCAAAGGCCAGTTTTTCTTTAGTTACATTTACGTTGCTATATTGGAGTTGATCTAAATCTAGTTTCCAACCATGTAATGGGCATTCTGCAAAGCGACTATTTTTGCACGGTTGCAATGTTCCGCTAGCATGATCGCATATGCGAGAAATTACCCAGTCAACTTGTTTGTCGTTAGATAATTTAACAATGTGTTTGTCTTGGTAATTTATTCCAGGACTGAGAGTATCGATATCATAATGATAGTGACTATTATTGTTGTCATTGATGCTTGTAAATGAACCGGCTAAGCGCAATTTGATATTATTTCCATCCATGAGGTAATGCGGAATTTACATAATCCTAATTGTTAACTGTGAAGCTCGAATATATCGCCTGAAATCTGAGATATATTAATGTTCGAGAAGCGGCCAGTGAGATTTTGAAAGCGTGCTATTCGCTGATTCATATAATCAATACTAATAGGTGGAAATCGATGCTTGTGATAAGCAGTGCTGTTGCGATGAGAGGATTTTTTACTTCTAATTTTCTTGACTAATGTGCGAGCGTTATTGTGTATTACGCTAGGACATCTAGCCAGTGCGCCGCGCTGAGTATGGGATGTTTCTGTATAATGTTGAAATAAAGTGTTAATTATTTTGTCTGTTGCGAAATCGCCTTCTAAACTGCTGATATGTTCTGAAAGTAAATGGTAATTGTTACTAACTTTATTATTTGTTGAGAGTATTGTTTCGACCTTCTCAACCAAGCTTTGACTGCTACTGGCAATATCGCATAAGGCCTTTGGTAATACGTCGTCGATTTGGTCGTTAGTGACAGGGTAGTAACCGAGTGTAGGCTTATTTAATAACGTCGCTTCAATTGAAGTAGTGCAGCCATTGGAAATTAATGCCTTTGACCCTATTATCCAGGGGATCACATTTCCATTATTGGTTACTTTGATATTGGTATGTTCAGCAAAAAGTTGCAGCCAGTTTGCTACATTCTCTGAAGGGTGAGGGCGTACGACTATGTTTATCGAAGGAAATGTTTTTGCTAGTAAAGGTATAATGCTTTTAAATTCATTGAATAGTGTTTGCTTGTGCTTGAAGCGGTTAGCAATAAAATTATCATTAGAATTCCCGCTGAAGTTCTTGTCTCTATTGGCTTCGCCTTTACCAACGCTAGGAATGAAGTGATTGACCTGGCCAAAATTGGTATTAATGAGAATATAGTCGCCATACTCTTCAATGATTTTATTTTTTTCAGGGTCAAAGTAAGCGCGTAGTTCTGGTCTTAATATATCTATTCTTGGGTTGCCAGAAATATGTACTGGTTGCTTATTGTAGGCTGAGTAATTTTTAAAGACGTTGGCATCACTATTACCCCATGCGAATAAATGATCTATATAGCCAAATGCAGTTGGCGATAATCTATGCATATAGTATTGATCATCAGGCAGTCTTACTAAACCTTCTTCGTCCCATGCAGCGATTCTATGACCTAGGCCATGCATGATTTTAAACATTCTATTGCTGAATCTGCGCATGCTCTTTGCGAGGTAGACTGCGTTGTGCACTTTTGATGAATGATGATGAATGTAAGCCCGTGAGCCAATAATGGTGTTGAAACCTCTTTCTGCTGCCGCACAAGCAAGTAGTATTTTCCCGTCTAGTTCGCGCACCTGGCTTTCGACAGGAATGAGTAAAGTATTAAATGTACTCATTGCTTGATAGATAGTTCATTTAGTAATACTTCGGCGAGCTTTAAGTCGATTTCTTCATCGATATTCACCACAGGGCGTTCGATTACAAGAGGAATACACTGCTGTTCCATTAAATTATGCTTATCAATCAAGCTTTCACGCGTGGTTGCATAACAAATACCATTGCGATGGTAATAGGTAGGGATTTGTTGGCGGATAGAGTGTTTAATTCCACCTTCTAAGTATGGGTCAATAAAACCTGTTTCAGATAATTGTAAAGTCTTGTGCGGAGTGTAGTGTCCTGGAGTTTTGCTCACGCTAGCAACGCTGAAAGATTTTTTTTCTATTAGTAAAGTAATAGCGTTGGTAATATCTTCTGGTGTTCTCATTGGGCTGGTTGGTTCTAACAACACAGAGATGTCGAATTTTTTCTTGTAATGATCTTCGCAATATAACCAAGCATGTTTCCATACATCAATTGATTTTGCATCATCAGTAGACAATTCTTCGGGGCGAATAAATGGGACATCTATATTTGAATCTTGTGCATGCGCGCAAATCTCATCATCATCAGAGCTAAGAACTAAAGCATCTATCCAACCGAGTTGATTGACACAGTCTGCCGCATGGGCAATTAATGATTTGCCTTGAATATGACGTAGATTTTTACGCAATACGCCTTTGCTGCCGCCACGTGCGGGAATAACGGCAAGAATATTATTGTTCTTGAATGACATGATTGTCGATGCTTGATAATTAGCGTTTTTCAGCGAGAATTGAAAAGCCAACTGGGAATTTAGTATGTTCGCGTACTAAATTGTCTGTGAATTTTTCATCCCATTCTTTTAGCTGCGGCCAATGTTCTGCGTAGAACCATTCCTCAGTCTTTTTTCGTTGTTCTGCTGGCATATATTCCAACGCTTGCAGCCAACAATAACCAATAGCGCTGAATGGACCACCGTCAAGCTGTGTATCGATTGGCTCTAGGCCGACAGAGCGCATAATTTCATACATGCCATAAGGCGTATAACGCAGATAATCATCTGGAATTTGGTGTAGTTCTCTTAATGTGGGTTCGAATACAAATACCCTGCCATTAGGCTTAGTGATTCTAGCCATTTCGCTGAATAAAGCATGTTGGTCAGCAATGTGATGAACTAGGTTTGGGACTAATACTAAGTCAGCAATATTATCAGCGAGACCTGTATCTTCGATAGGTGCGCGTTTCGTAATCGGTACACGTAGGAAATTTTTATCTACCACCTTGTCTTCATTATATGCGCCGCGATCATCAGCACTACTGGGGCTACTATCGACCGAGATGAATTCTTGCTGGTGAAAATATGGGCCGACTAAACTAAGTCCGCCATATAACAGTCCGCGCTCTAGTGAAACAACGGTGGATTTAGGTGCTGCCTGTTGGGAAAGTTTTCTTATTTCTCGTAACAATAAATCAAAATGCGGCAAGCGATCAGTTAAAAAGACCTTTTCAGCAAGGACTTGAGTGTGCTTGTCTAGTTGATCATTTGAGTAACTCATGGACTTATTGTACTAGAAAAATATGGGGGGATATCTGTTTAATCGCCACTGGATTGTCTGTGTTTATAATTTGAGCAAATCGATCGACTTTAGCCTGCAATTCTTGCTGGCTAAGCGTGGGAAATCGTACTTGCTGATAACTATGATGATACTTAGAGCTTGCTGACAAACCTTTGATACGTTTAATCATCCTGCGTTTTGTCGCAAGTAATTTTCCATATATATTGTCAATCAATGAATTCTTGGGTGCATCAGTATTAAGAATCTGCTCGATGACCTCTATGATATTAGAGCAACATAGTTTATCTGTATCGAATTCAATATATTTATTAAGTACGGAAGAATCTAATGCGGGTGGTGTACCGCCCAAGTAACGATCTAACATGGTTGCCACTTGCGCGTGACTTGAACATTGATGACTGAGTTGGTCAGGAATAATGGCGTCATAGCCATATCGTGGATCTGTTGCTGGCACATAGGCTATCGCTGGTTTGCTAGATAGGTAGGCTTCAATTCCCGTGGTGCACCCGCTATGGATGAGTGCAGTCGCTGCCCTTATCCAGGGGATTACGTTACCTTCTTGTACTACTTCAACATTATTATGTTTTGCTGCAAGATTATAATAAACATCTTTATTCTCCACCGGATGAGGGCGAATAATAATCTTTGATTCTTTAAAGTTATCAGCAAGGTAAGGAATCAAAGATAAAAAATGTTCATATATAGTTTGTTTGAATTTGGCGCGCCCTTCTGAAAACTCTCGACCCATTCCCGTTGCGCCTCGGCCCATATCTTTGTAATTGCCATTTTCGTCTTTAGAAATAAATAAATTATGTATCGGTAGATGTGCATTGACATTGCCGAAGTTGGTGTTGAGTAAAATAAACTCCCCATGTTTTTGTTTGATAGCGGCTATCTCATCTTCGTAATAATAAGCAAAGTCTTTGCGTAACATGTCTAAACGAGGATTGCCGACTTTATATATAGGTAATGTTTTTGGAAGGGAAGGGTATGCTCTAAATAAATCTTCATTTTCTTGTCCCCATGCAAATAAGTGCGAAACATAAGAAGCAGCAACAGGTGAAAGCCTGCGTTTGAAATAGATGTCAGGGGGGTAGTGAACTAATGCTTCTTCATCCCATGCGCATATGGTGTGTCCTAGCTTGGATAATATGCGAAACATTTTATCGCTGCGTTGAGTAAAACTTTTAGCTAAGTAAATACTGCGGGGAAATTTAGAAATGATAATATCCATTTCAGTTCTATATCCAATATAGCTCTTTATTCCAGCATTTGCGGCGCACACAGCAAGGAGTAATTTAGGGTCTAATTCCCTAACTTGATTTTCAATCGGTATTAATAATGGTTGAGTGTCAGTCACAAAAATTTATCTTAGTGTTGTGTGATCATCTGTTGCCATCTTTGCTCAAACGCAGCGACTATTTCTTTGTCATGTGAGCAAGCAATCACTTCGTGATTTAGTATCCATGATCTAGCAGACCAATTAAAGCTGCCAAACATTACGCAGTGTTCTTGGTCTGAATGATACAAAATGAACTTGCTATGCATTAAGCAATTCTTAGCTAGCTTTGGTTGATAATATTTTATTTTATTTTTGTCTAGAAATGCTAAATGTTTATTAGGTACTCGGCGTTGGCTAGACTCTAGAATCAATTCTATTTTTTTACCTGTCTTTACGGCAGCTGTTAATGGTTTCAAAGTGCCAGGACCTTTTAGGTGTGAGATTGCACACTTAATATAGGTATTGCTGTCGTTTTTTGATAGTAATGTATTAATGGGATGCCTACTTAGGCGTGGTAGAAAATCAATAGCCCATTTTTGAGAGTGAAATGTAACATTGTGTGTTGGTGAAAGTCTTGCAAGCATTCTTTGCCAATAATTTTGTATGTTTAGTAGGTAGTTTTGAAGATGGCTTACCGTATCTTGATCTTCTATAGTAACTAATACGTTATGACTAGTTGAGTGGTCTCCAATCTTCTCGATCGAAGTGGCATCTATATGCTCATCTCCAGTAGTAGGATTGTAAGAGCCTACTAATACTTGTGGGGTAGGATGTGAGAAGTAATATAGTTTGCTATGTAAGTGTGGATGCCAGTCTATTCCAAAATATTCCCACAGAGGTTTGCTCTTTACGACAATAAGTTTGATGGAGGTAGAACTGAATTGGTCTATGCATGCTTGGTTAATTTCAGGGGAACGTGGTCGCCCATCAATGGTAAGTGCTACCTTTACACCTCGTTTAGATGCGTTAATTAAAGCCTGGAAAATATCGGGGTCGTTTAGGTAATAGCATAGCCAGCAGATATCGCCGTTGGCAGGTACTGCTTCAATGTGTTCGATTAAAATATCGCGCAGCAGATTTTTGTTTTTATCTGGACCGCCGAAGTAAGTCGTAGGTGAGCTGGTCACAGTGTTGGAGTGCGATTAATATCGCAACATTTTTTCAGTGTTATCGCTGGCATTTGCGATTGCTTCAGCAATGCGTGTGCCGGCTTGGCCATTCCCATATAAAGGATTAGATGGATATTTGCCATGCTTGATTTGTGTAAGCAATGCATTTTTAATTTCTTCACTATCGTATGCAACATCTATCACATTTTCACCGCGATCTCGCCCATTTTGACGACTGCCTATGTTCACTGAGGGCGCGCCAATAAAAGTGCTCTCACGAATGCCTACACTGGAATTACCCACAATGCATTGACTGCGATTTAGTAATTGGATGAAATTCTCGGGTGGGAGATTTTTCACAAAGTGGATATTGTTTGTCTGATTGTTTTCCCTGAACGCGCGGATACCTTTGGATGTGCCATCTGATCCTGCGTCTACATTAGGCCAAAACCAAAGTGTTGGTAGTTGGCATTGTTTAATCGCTAGTAATGTCTGCTCGATATGTAAACGAGCTTGTTTGTATTCTGTCGTCACTGGATGTTGCATGACGATAATGTAAGGTTTGGATAAATCGACATTTGCACCCACGCCACCAAGTTGTTCAGCGATATGCTCAATATTATCATCTTGACTCTCACAAGCCTGCATAGCTAAGTCAATAGAAGGGCATCCGGTGATGTAAACTTGTTGTGAGTCTTCACCCATTTTGATAACGCGTTGGGCGGCTTGTTCGCCTGATACGCAGTGAATATCAGCGAGTTTAGTGATGGCATGCCTGACTTTTTCATCAATCGAACCTGTGACTTCTCCGCCTTGCACATGCACTAAGGGGATATGCATATAACTGGCGGCGATTGCAGTTGCCATTGTTTCAAAACGATCAGCAATGGTGACAACGAAATCTGGCTGGAGATTGTCAAATACAGTGGCAAGTTCTGTCACGCCTAAGCCAGTCGATTTGGCTGAAGTGACAGGATTTTCACCTTCAACAATCATGTATACGCGGCGATCTATTTTAAAGCCTTCGCTTTCTATCACTTTGTCAGCACTACCATAGCGATCAAGCAAGGCAGACGCAGCAACTACTAATTGTAACTCTAAATCTTTATGTTCACGTACTGCATGCAGTAGTGAGCGAATTCTCGCGTAACTAGGTCTCGCGGTAATGACAACACACACTTTGCGCACTAGATGTTACTCCAAATCTTCTAAGTGAATCATCGAGTTTGTTTCGATGGTTGTTTTTACTTTTTTGCCTAGCACTTGGTTAATTCTATTGGCTGGAATACCAGTACCGGGTTTTTTTGTTGTGATTTTGTCTGCACTAAGAATCTCGCCAGCTTTAATTGCTGAGGTTGTATATAGACTCTTCATAAATATCTGGCGCAATGGAGCCGCTTCAGAATCCGGAGATGATTTGTCTACTGGATGACTAATGACTGTTTCTATATAACGAATTCCTTCGATTAACGACTTGAGCTCTTGTGTAGTAATTGAAGCAACCACATCTGGCCCAAACATTTCTCGGCTTAACGTCATATGAATTTCTAATACTTGTATGCCTTGCGCCGCTGCTGCTAGACCAGAATAAATTGTTCCTGAATGATCCGATAACCCTACTGCGCAATGATAATCATTCCTAAATTGCTTAATCACATTGACGCCGAGTCTCTCTGGGCTGCAAGGATATTGAGAAGTACATTGTAGTAACGCTAATGGGGTGCCGGCCTTTTGAATATGGTTTACTGCTTCGGTAATTTCTTCGGTAACACTGAGTCCGGTCGATAATATGATTGGCTTTTTGGTGGCAAGTACGCAATCTAATAGAGGTGTGTTAGTAATTTCACCAGAAGCAATTTTCCAACTACCAATTCCTAAATTTTCTAATAGTTCTACTGCTTTATTTGAAAATGGAGAACTTAAAAAATGTAGACCAACCTCATCAGCATGGTGTTTAAGAGCTTGCCACTGTGCAGGTGTGAACTCCATGCGCCGCCAATAATCCATGCGGGTTTCATCTTGATAACTGAACTTGGTGCGCCAAGGTTCAGCAGAAGTACTTTCTTCTTCGGCGATATGGGTTTGAAATTTAATTGCATCTGCGCCTGCATTAGCGGCAGCATCAATATGAGCATGTGCCATTCCTAGGCTGCCGTCATGATTTTGTGCAACTTCTGCAATAATTGCGCATGAAGCATTGCTAGTAGGTGTGTCTAGCCAGGTTTGAGTTTTCTCAGTCATTGGAAAATTGCCTACTTTAAAGAACAGTTAGCTTAAAGACCTTTAAGCTAACTGTTCTTTTAGTTCGGAAGATTGAAAACTTGCAAACGCGTCAAGTACAACATCGAGCTGTGCGTGCGTATGTGCTGCGCTAACACTACAACGTAATAAACATTTTCTATTTGGTGTAGCGGGCGGCATCACTAAATTTACGTAAATCCCACGGTCAAATAATTTTTTCCACATGGATAATGCATCGTCACGTTCACCAACATTCACCGCAATCACAGGACTTACTTCTGGGCTGAGTTCGTAGCTCATGGACTTAAGTCCATTGTATAGTCGGTTAGCATTATCCCATAACTGCTCACGTAAACTTGGATTATTACTAATAATGCCCAATGCGGTCCTAGTTGAAGCGATAGTTCCGGGTGATGGTGAGGCAGTGAAAATATAAGGGCGACTTGTATAGCGGATAACTTCTAATTCAGGGTGCTGGCTAACACAGAATCCACCAATGCCGGCTAAGCTTTTGCTAAATGTACCAGTGATGAAATCGACATGTTGTTCGACACCAGATTCTTGAGATAATCCACGACCACTTTCACCGAGTACGCCTAGGGAATGTGCCTCATCGACGAGTAGCAGCGCATCATATTTTTGTTTGACGTCAACGATGTCTTTCAGATTTCCACGGTCACCTAACATGCTATAGATGCCTTCAACAATAACTAGAGCAGATGATGCTTTATCTCCCAAGCGATTTAGACGCTTATCTAAGTCTGCTGCGTTGTTATGTCTAAAGTGGATAATGTCGGCACCACTTAATTTGCAACCATCGTAAATTGAAGCGTGACAATGTTCGTCAAGCATGATGGTGTCACCTTTGCCCACTAAGGCTGAAATCATTCCTAGATTAGCAGTGTAGCCTGTCGAAAACACAATAGAGTGATTTACACCATAAAAAGCTGCTAGTTCTTTTTCTAATTCTTGGTGACCGGCATATGAGCCATTGGCCAGTCGAGAACCTGTAGTGCCGGTGCCGTAAGTTCGCGTGGCTTGGTGATTAGCATTGATGCATTGATTGTCGAAAGTGAGACCAAGATAGTTATTTGTGCCCACCAGAATCGTTCTTCGGCCTTTAATGCTGCCTTCAGTGGCTGAGTATAGATGTTCGATTACTGCGCCAAGAGGAGCCATAGAGTCGGCGTCTGTGGTCGCATGTTGTTGAGTGAATGCTTGAAGGCGGTCTAACAGACTCATTTTATTATTGATTCTTCAGTTTTGATATTTCTGCGGCTAAATCCGACACAGTGTTTACATCGGGAAGTGAGTTAAGTGGAATAGAAATATCAAAATAATCTTCTAATTCCATCATTAGCTCCATTACCATTACCGAATCTAATTCTAAGTCTCTCATTAGATGTAGAGATTCAGTGATTTCTATATCCTGCTTAATAAACTGATTTAACAGCTTAATAACGTCGCCTAAAATAGCGTCTACATTATTAGTCATGGATATGTATTCGTCTAATTA
>CALJEX010000086.1 GCA_938074525.1 uncultured Gammaproteobacteria bacterium | reverse complement strand
TATAGGTCGTAGCATTGAGTTTGAACTCATGTATGTTGGGTCGATGTGTGTGGCCATGTATTAGTGTATTTGCATTATTTCTCTGCATTGCAGCTTCAACAGCGGATTGATTGACATCCATGATGTCAGCGTGTTTTTCAGCGGTTGCCTGTGTCGAGGTCTCTCTTAAGCGTTGCGCAAGTGATTGGCGAATAGAAATAGGTAGATGCAAAACAATCCATTGCAACCATTTATTATGTGCTTTTTTCCTGAAGCGCTGATAAGCAATGTCGTCAATGCAAAGAGTATCTCCGTGCATTAATAAAATGTTTTGATGGTAAATGTTGACAACATGTTCTTCGGTTAAAAGAGATATTCCGGTTTGTTTAGCGAATTCATTAGCGACTAAAAAATCTCTATTGCCGTGGAGAAAGTAAACAGGTGTTTTTGATGCACTAACTTTTTTTAATGCGCTAAAAGTTGATTGATATTCTTGGTGTGGTGCATCGTCACCAATCCAATATTCAAATAAATCGCCGAGGATATAAAGCGCATCAGCGTGGATGGCTCGTTTAAGTAAGAATTGGTTGAAGAGGTCGACGACCGCCGGCCTCTTCACATCTAAGTGTATATCTGAGACAAATAAAGTCTCAGGCATTTTTATTGCTCTAGTAAAGTGGCTTTTTGGATAACAATAGGTTCAAGAGGAACGTCTTGATGGCCGCCATGATTGCCTGTGGCAACTTCTTCGATTGTGGATACGATGTCTAGTCCCTCTGTAACTTGACCAAATACAGCATAACCCCAGCCTT
Source organism: uncultured Gammaproteobacteria bacterium (assembly GCA_938074525.1). GTDB lineage: Bacteria > Pseudomonadota > Gammaproteobacteria > UBA4575 > UBA4575 > UBA1858. The sequence goes on along the minus strand of CALJEX010000086.1, from coordinate 17,068 downwards.
GAGGTGATTCACTAGTGAAATCTAGAAAAGCATTGTCAGCCACGTTGATGAAGAACTGCGCGGTTGCAGAGTGAGGTGCAGATGTACGCGCCATCGCAAGAGTACCTTTAACGTTTTTAAGGCCGTTATTGGCTTCGTTTTGAATGGTTGCGTTGGTAGATTTCTGTTTCATGTCAACATCAAAGCCACCGCCTTGAATCATGAATGAAGGAATCACGCGATGGAAAATTGTGCCATCGTAGTGACCTGACTTTACGTAGGCTAGAAAGTTTTCTACTGTCTTGGGTGCTTTTTCAGCATTTAGTTCGATGACAATATTGCCTTTGCTAGTTTCTAATTGGACTTTGGGATTTGTTTCACTCATGGCTGTGTTTCCTAATATGGCTATTAACAAGCACATTAAAATACTAGAAATATAAGTAGCTTTCATTGGGTGCCTATTTGGTGGTTGATTTAAGCTGTGTATCATAATGAATACTGCCTGGCTGTAAAAGGCATTTGGCTATTCCACAATCTATCTGAGAATTGGTTGACGATCGCAGTAGATTACGCGTATCCTTCCGCGCACTCGATCATTCTCGATGAGTGGTTGATATCAAGTTAGTTCGGGGCATAGCGCAGCCTGGTAGCGCATCTGCTTTGGGAGCAGAGGGTCGGGGGTTCAAATCCCTCTGCCCCGACCAACACTTACAAAATTGTTTCACTATTATTGCATTGCTGGGAATAGACATCCTAAGTTGACTTGTACGACATTATGTCTACCATGTAATTGCAATAAAAAATAACGGCACGCGATAAATACTGCGCCTGTAGCTCAACTGGATAGAGCATCGCCCTTCTAAGGCGGGGGTTGCAGGTTCGACTCCTGCCGGGCGCACCACTATTTGCGTGTGGTCGTACTTGCAAAAGTGACTATCGAGCAATTTCATATTGCTAATAGCCACTCACTAGCTAACCAGGTTGTTATGGTGAGCGTAGCTCAGTTGGTAGAGCCCTGGATTGTGATTCCAGTCGTCGTGGGTTCGAGTCCCATCGTTCACCCCACCTTGTTAGTAGTGACCTGTCGCTAATCTCTTGATTCTTCGTGTTTTTGTTCATTCGCTAGGCAAAATGGTGACTTCTTCCTAAATTTTCATTTTTTAGCTTAAGTCAACGCTATATGAGCCGATATGCGATAGGTAACTAGTTATCTATTTGGAATGCTCAAATGAGTGAAATTAAACAAGAAGTCATCGATAAATTAAAAAAATGTAAAGAACTGCCGTCTCCTCCGGGTGTGGCCGCGCAGATTATTGACCTTAGTCAGAATGTGGGTAGTGATATTGATACCCTTGCTGAGGTGGTGAGCATGGATCCTGTATTGTCAGCAAAAATTATTCGCATGGCTAATTCATCTTTATATATGCGAGCAATTGAAACAGAAAGCGTGCAACAAGCCGTGTCTATGTTTGGTTGGACCGGGACATTAAATATTGCGCTGAGTTTTTCTTTGGTAGGCGGCGCGAAAGAAGTAGCTTCTGATGGGTTGGATTACGACTTATTTTGGAAGCGTTCGCTAGCCACTGCTGTAGCATGCCGCAAGTTGGGCGAAGTGACAAAATATCCTATGAAAGAAGAGCTGTTTCTTCCGGGTATGCTGCAAGACTTGGGTATGCTGGCAATTGATAAGGCGATTCCTTCAGTTTACAAAGGTATTGATGACAGGCAACAAGATCACCGCTATTTATGTGCGTTAGAGATGAGCCAGCTAGAAACCGATCATGCGGCTGTTGGCGAGTGGTTATTAAACTCATGGCGTATTCCGCAAAAAATCACTCAGATGGTTGGGCTAAGTCACGCAGAAAATGATGCAGCCGATGTGGAATTAGATTCTAAACTGGTTCAATGCATAAGATTCTCCGGACCAATTGCAGATTGCATCTATTGTGACGAAGAGTATAAAAATTATATGGATGTTGCCGAAATGGCAGAGAAGCAATTTGGGTTGGATATCACTGACTTCCTATCTTTGATCGGCAAATTAACCGAAGAGTATCAGGAGATGGCGGCATTGTTTGATATTGATGTGGGTGATGCTACAGCATTACAAGCCAATGCAGAAAATGCTAAGCAGATTCTTCTAAAAAGTATGGGCGTGGTGTAACTCGCGTATAATAACTGCCAATTAGGATTCTACCTTGGCGGCTAAATTTGGTTATCATCGAACAACTACGCACTAATGCTGTTGCGATTATTAGTCTAATCGTTGCTCTGTCTGGCCTCGGGTATAACACTTGGCGAAATGAATCTACCGAGTCAAATAAGAATATTCGTGACGCTGGTTTCTTTATGATGCAGGAGCTGACTGAATTACAAGAAGTGGTTTTATATGCGCGCTTTGATAGTGGCGATGATCGAGGAGATATAAAATCGGGTTGGTCGCATGTACTAGCAGTGAAAGATATTAGTTATGCCATGCCTGAGCTAGTCCAACAAGATGCCTTTGCGTTGTCTATAGCCTGGCAACAAAATGCACGTGGACTTGCATCAAACCAGGATGAAAGTTATCAGCAAATAGACCAAGCTATCGACCTGGTGAAAAAACAAATAGTGACTGCTATCAATGAGCTTGAATGAATATTTTTACGATTAAGCTGCCGCGAATATTTTTTATTGTTTGTTTGCTTATGATGCTGTCTGCTGTTCATGCAGAAGAGATACCACCATTTTGTATGCAAGATTGTGTGGTTGCTTATGGTGAAACATTAGGCGAATCTGCATCTGGCGTTAAAGCATTCTCAAATTGTAATAATTCATGTGTAAATCCTACACCATACTTTATTGATGAAACTTTCACTGGGATTAAATGGCAATGTGTGGAGTATGCGCGCAGATGGTTATTGTTAAACAAAGGTGTTGTTTATGGTGATGTTGATGTGGCTGCAGATATTTGGCGGCTAGAAAATGTTACTAGCTCAGATAAAAAGTCAGAAAAACCATTTATAAGTATATTGAACGGCGATCAGCAGCATGGTTTGCAACGAGGAGACCTATTGATTTACTCGCGCGCTTTCTATGGGACAGGGCATGTGGCCGTGGTATTAAAAATTGACGAACAAAAGCAGCGCCTATATCTAGGCGAGCAGAATTTTGATAATGAAATGTGGCACCAAGGTTATGCGCGCGATATTCCTTATGTTAAACATGAACAGGGAATATGGGTGCTAGATCCATACTTGATTGGCTGGAAGCGAGTGATTAGCGAGTAACAGATTTACGATAATGAAGAATGGCCCAAGCAAGCAACACTAGTAGAATCCATGCTGCACTGAACTCGCCAATAAAACTATCGTAGTCGCTAGCTAAGCTTGCACATTGAGCAGAGTCATCTCGATCAGTAAAACCTTTAAACACTTTGATGTGTGTGACCCATCCAGCATGTATGCCAATACACCATAAAATATTATTAGTACGCAAACGGACTAGCGATAAAAATACTCCTGCCAAGAATAGTGCAATCCAGGCATCTAAGAACGAGCTTACGTTATTAAAATTTGCAAACGCTGAAGCCAATAAGGTGAATCCACTGTGCCATTGAATAGTTTGGCTTGCGTCCAATTCAGGAGCTTGTAGAAAGTGGACGCTGCTATAAATAACACTAACAATAATCACGGTCCAAAATGAATTCATTGCTGTACTTAGTTGAGATTGTAATAAGCCGCGAAATAAAGTTTCTTCGATTAGTCCGATAATACATGCAGATAAAATTGCGCTAGCAATCATTGCTAAAGGTTCAAATATGCTTTGTGCAGCTGGTTCCCATAGCCTGAACTCGCAGGAGATGAAAAATACAGAAATCGGTATCAACATTGCAACGCCTAGCAGCCACGAGCGAATGGCGATTGAGGGCAGCCCTTGTGCTTTAAAGCCTAACGACGTGACATCATTAATCTTTAATATTTGACAGGTTGGATAGAATAATAAAACGGCTAAAATTAATATTGTTCGAGATAAGATACGTTCGAAGTTAGCACCACTTAAAATATAAATGGGATAGGCGAGTAAACAACCAAGTAGGCAAATTACACAAAAATAAACAACAATAATACTGACTCGAGCCATAAGGATTGGGGACTGTGTTGTCTATTATTGCAGCTGGTTAGTGACTATGGTTATTGATTGGCCATAATATTATCTAGAGACTTATATTTCTAGTGGGGTAGCATCTAACTATCAGGCGTATTTCAAGTTATACTAGCACGCTGCTGTCAGTAGATGATTATGCGAGAGTGGCGGAATTGGTAGACGCGCTGGATTTAGGTTCCAGTGGGGCAACCCGTGAGAGTTCGAGTCTCTCCTTTCGCACCATTATCATCAATATCAAATCAAGACTACTTAAGCTAAGGCAAATTCCATTTATATACTTCTTTGAGGATTAGTAATTAATGCAAGTATCGGTTGAAGAGACGAGTGAGCTCGGAAGAAAAGTTACCATTACCATTTCAGCTGATAAAGTTGAGAAAGAAGTAAACCAGCGTCTTGATAGTCTTAAGGGACGCGTCAAGATAGATGGCTTTCGACCGGGTAAGGTTCCGATGAATGTTGTGCGTCAGCGTTACGCCACTCAGGTTAATAAAGAAGTGATGGCCGATGAAATGCAGGCGAGCTATCGCGATGCTGTTATTCAAGAAAAGTTACGCCCCGCGACAGCACCTAACATCGAACCTCAAAAAGCCGAGAAAGGTCAAGATCTGACCTTTATTGCAACATTCGATGTCTATCCAGAATTTGAATTGTGCGATTTCTCTAAGCTTGAGGTCACTATCCCTACGGCTGAGGTTGGCGATGCAGACGTGGAGCTCACGTTGGATCGTATGCGTAAGCAGCGAATGGAATGGAGCGAGGTGGATGGCCCATGCCAAAACGAGCAGAGAATTACGTTAGATTTTGTTGGGAAATTGGACGGTGTAGAGTTTGAAGGTGGTAAAGCAGAAGATTTTCCATTGGTATTAGGCGATGGTGGCATGATCGCAGGTTTTGAAGATAATTTATTGGGATTAAAAGCTGGCGAAAATAAGAATTTTGCCGTTACATTTCCTGAGGACTATGGCAATAGCGAGCTTGCTGGTAAAGAAGCTGTTTTTGATGTCGCTGTTAAGAAAGTGGAACAGGGAGAGTTGCCAGAAGTGAACGATGAGTTTATTCGTGCCTTTGGTGTGGATGGAACAGTGGATGCGTTAAAAGTCGAAATTAAGAAATCTTTAGAAGCAGAGCTGCAGCAGCAGTTGAAAATAAAGTCGAAAGAAGCTGTGATGCAAGTATTGTTGGATAATAATGAGTTGACGCTACCAGAGTCTATGATCAGCCAAGAAGTGTCTGCGTTGCGTACCCAAGCATTGCAAAACTTCAAAATGGAGACAGACTCTCAATTACCAGATAACTTGTTTGAAGAAGAAGCCAAGCGTCGTGTGAAGCTAGGGTTAGTGATTGGCGAAGTTATCAGCGAACAAAAACTGCAAATAGATGCGCAATTGGTCAATCAGCGTATAGAACAGCTAGCTAGTCAGTATGCAGATCGTGATCAGATTATTCAGCATTACAGTACTAATAATCAAGCGCGTGCAGGCATTGAGTCATTAGTGATGGAAGATCAAGTCGTGGACTGGGTCTTAGAGCAGGTCATTAAGAAGGAAAGCAAAGAGTCATTTGACAGTATCGTGAAACAACGTCAATAAATTAATAAGGTGAAAAGTGTTATGAATAATGCAAAATCTCAAGAGCCGATGATGAACCTGGTCCCTATGGTCGTTGAGCAATCAGCACGTGGAGAACGAGCTTACGATATATATTCTCGCCTACTTAAAGAACGTGTCATTTTTATTGTTGGGCCAATTGAAGATCATATGGCCAATTTGATTGTTGCGCAGATTCTGTTCTTGGAGTCTGAAAATCCAGATAAAGATATCTCTATTTATATTAATTCGCCGGGTGGTTCAGTCACGGCAGGTATGGCAATTTACGACACTATGCAATTCACCAAGCCAGATATCAGCACATTATGCATTGGTCAGGCAGCCAGTATGGGTGCCGTATTATTAGCCGGCGGCACCGATGGTAAACGTTATGCGCTACCTCATTCTCGAGTGATGATTCACCAACCGCTAGGTGGTTTTCAGGGCCAAGCGTCAGATTTTGATATCCATGCAAAAGAAATACTTAAAATTCGTGAACAGCTAAATCGTGTGTTATCTCGCCATACAGGGCAGACCATGGAGACAATTGGTAAGGATACAGAGCGTGATAACTTCATGGATAGTGAAGAAGCGCGTGAATATGGACTAATTGATAAGGTTTTGACAACTCGAGGCGCTGAATAGCATTGAGTCCTGTTTAAAACAGCGATATAAAGTATTGATATTAAACAATATAATTATTTAAAGAGCATATGCCGATATAAAGTACCATTCTGGGAATAGATTCGCTTTTTCCCGTGAGTGATTCGTCATAAAATAGCAGCGATAAAAACTACCCGTAGAACTGATAGGACTTCAATATGAGCGGTGATGATTCGAAGAAAGAAACCGATAGCGGAAAACTACTTTATTGCTCGTTCTGCGGCAAAAGTCAGCATGAAGTAAGAAAGCTAATTGCTGGACCTTCAGTATTTATATGTGATGAATGTGTCGAGTTATGTAATGACATTATTCGTGAAGAAATGCAGGAGCAATCACCTGCTAGTGGGAACAAACTTCCTAAGCCTAAAGAAATTAACGCCATTTTAGACGAGTACGTGATCGGCCAAGTCAATGCGAAAAAAGTATTGTCTGTGGCAGTATACAATCACTATAAACGTCTTGAAGCGAGCAACTCATCTAAAGACAGTGTCGAACTAGCGAAAAGTAATATCTTGCTAGTAGGTCCAACAGGATCAGGTAAAACTTTATTAGCAGAGACATTAGCGCGATTACTTAACGTGCCGTTTACTATTGCTGATGCAACCACGTTAACTGAAGCAGGTTATGTCGGTGAAGATGTAGAAAATATTATTCAAAAACTTTTGCAGAAGTGCGACTACGATGTAGAAAAAGCACAGACTGGAATTGTTTATATAGATGAGATCGATAAGATTTCTCGTAAATCAGATAACCCTTCTATTACTCGTGATGTATCAGGTGAAGGTGTTCAGCAAGCATTATTGAAGTTGATTGAAGGTACTGTTGCTTCTGTTCCTCCTCAAGGTGGGCGTAAGCATCCACAACAAGAATTTTTACAGGTGGATACAAGTAATATCTTGTTCGTGTGCGGTGGTGCATTTGCGGGATTGGATAAAGTTATTCTTGATCGAACAGAGAAAACAGGCATCGGCTTCTCAGCCGAAGTACGTGTGACTAATGAAGATACCTCGGTGGGTGAAATCTTACATGGTGTTGAGCCAGAAGATCTTGTTCGTTACGGGTTGATACCAGAATTCGTCGGTCGTTTGCCGGTGGTGGCAACTTTAGAAGAGTTAGACGCAGAAGCATTGGTTCGAATTCTTACTGAACCTAAAAATGCTTTAACAAAGCAATACACTCGATTGTTTGAGATGGAAGATGCAGAAATTGAGTTCCGTCCAAATACATTAACTGCTGTCGCTAAGAAAGCCATGGAGCGTAAAACTGGTGCACGTGGATTACGTACCATCCTAGAGAATGTGCTTTTAGATACTATGTATGATTTACCTTCAATTGAAGGCGTGACCAAAGTAGTCGTCGACGAAGCTGTGATCAAGGGTGATGCCAAGCCTTACCTTATTTACGAGAGTACAGACTACGAAAAAGCAGCTGCCGAGGAATAATATTCTCAAGATCTGTACGGGCTTTTACTGTACACACTTGAATTTCGTGTTGGGTGTCCCTATATACTGTGAATACTAATTCACTCTTAACTTCTACTCGTTAGACTCAAAGGAGTCTCTATGGCTGACCAGCAAGAAAATAGCCCTATCGATCTTACGGACGTTTCAAACGTACCTGTGTTGCCGTTGCGCGATGTTGTCGTGTATCCAAATATGGTGATCCCACTATTTGTCGGCCGAGATAAGTCCATTCAAGCATTAGATGCTGCGATGGCTAATAACAAACAAATTCTTTTAGTGGCACAGAAAAGCGCTGAGCTTGATGAGCCATCGTTCGATGATTTCCATACGATTGGAACTTTGTCATCAATTCTTCAGTTGCTTAAACTTCCTGATGGCACGATTAAAGTATTGGTGGAAGGCGCAGAACGTGCAAAAGTCATACGTTTTGCTGAAGAGTCGGAATATTTTACTGCCGAAATATCCGTGTTAGATAACGAAGAACCTGAAGATGAGAAAAAATTAGAAGTCCTTTCTCGATCGATTGTTAGTTTGTTTGAGCAGTATGTAAAATTAAACAAAAAAGTTCCCCCTGAAGTATTAACATCACTAGCAGGCATTGATGATCCTAGTCGATTGTCAGATACCATTGCTGCGCATATGTCTTTAAAGCTGGATGAAAAACAACATGTGCTAGAAATTGTTTCGACCTATGAGCGCCTTGAGCACTTAATGAATTTGATCGAAGCTGAGTTAGACGTATTGCAAATTGAAAAGCGTATTCGTGGTCGCGTTAAGCAACAAATGGAAAAGAGTCAGCGCGAGTATTATCTGAATGAGCAAATGAAAGCGATTCAGAAAGAATTAGGTGAGATGGAAGATGCGCCTAATGAGGTCGAAGAGCTTACACAAAAAATTGAAGATGCTGGTATGCCGGAAGAGGCTAAAGAGAAAGCCACCTCTGAATTGAATAAATTAAAGATGATGTCACCTATGTCTGCGGAAGCCACTGTGGTGAGAAACTATCTAGATTGGATGGTGGGGATACCGTGGAAGAAGAAAAGTAAGATTAATCGTAACCTTGGTAATGCAGAGAATATTCTTGAAGAAGACCACTTTGGCCTAGAAAAAGTCAAAGAACGTATTCTTGAATACTTGGCCGTGCAGCAGCGCGTGAAAAAATTGAAAGGTCCAATTTTATGTTTAGTGGGACCTCCTGGTGTAGGTAAAACTTCACTTGGAAAATCTATTGCTCGTGCCACCGGAAGAAAATACACGCGTATGTCTTTAGGTGGTGTGCGAGATGAAGCTGAAATCCGTGGTCATCGTCGTACATATATAGGCTCGCTACCAGGTAAGATCATTCAAAATCTTTCCAAGATTGGCGTGAGAAACCCAATGTTCCTATTAGATGAGATCGACAAAATGGCTGCAGACTTTCGCGGTGATCCTTCATCTGCGATGCTAGAAGTGCTAGATCCTGAACAAAATAATACTTTTAGTGATCATTATCTAGAAGTTGATTTTGATTTGTCTGATGTCATGTTTGTTGCGACTTCAAACAGCATGAATATTCCAGGACCGTTATTGGATCGTATGGAAGTAATACGTATTCCAGGCTACACAGAAGATGAAAAATTAAATATAGCCATGCGTTATTTGCTACCAAAGCAAATCAAAAATAATGGCTTGAAAGAAAATGAGATAGAAATAACACAAGAATCTGTTCAAGATATTATTCGTTATTACACGCGTGAAGCTGGTGTGCGTAGTCTCGAAAGAGAAATTTCTAAGATTTGCCGTAAGGTCGTAAAAGGTATCGTGCTTGGTAAGGATGATCAAAAGATGGTTGTGACACCTGAAAACATTGATGACTATTTAGGTGTGCGTAAATTCCGTTATGGATTGGCTGATGAGAAAGATCAAATTGGTCAAGTGACTGGATTGGCTTGGACAGAAGTCGGCGGTGAATTATTAAGCATCGAAGCAGAGATTGTTCTCGGTAAAGGTAAAATGATGGCGCCTACTGGTAATCTTGAGGATGTAATGAAAGAGTCTATTCAAGTTGCACAAACGGTCGTACGAAGTCGTGCTATCAAGTTAGGCGTGAGTCCAGAATTTTACGATAAAGTAGATATTCATATTCACGTGCCTGAAGGCGCAGTGAAAAAAGATGGCCCAAGCGCAGGAGTGGGGATGACAACTGCGTTGGTATCTGCGCTAACAGATATCCCTGTGCGTGCTGATGTTGCTATGACAGGTGAAATTACATTGCGTGGAGAAGTATTGCCTATCGGTGGATTGAAAGAGAAATTATTAGCAGCGCATCGTGGTGGGATTAAAATTATCGTGATTCCAGAAGAAAATGAAAAAGATCTTGTGGAAATTCCAGATAATATTAAAGCTGAACTTGATATTCGACCAGTACGTTGGATTGATGAAGTGCTCGAAATCGCATTAACTGAAATGCCTACCCCATTGAAAGGTGGTGAGAATTTGAGCGAGTTGAAAAAGAAAATACTTGCGATTGGAAATAAGAAAGAAGAAGTAAGGCATCACTAGTCATTTATTGACAGTGTGAATCCGTTGCTGGTATAACTTCGTTTCGCATTAATGGTTGATCACGTACGTGCTTGTAATAAAAGAATGTCTGCATTCTTTTACATTTATGTCGTGCTTTCTAGTAACATCAATCATTAAAATACCGAAATATATTTGTGCTAATCAATACCGTACCAGACTTCTATAATAATCAATTCAGGGGTAAATTATTCAATGAATAAAACCGAGTTAACTGAAGCGGTGGCAAGTGCCGCTGATCTTTCTAAGGCATCAGCAGGTAGAACAGTAGATGCAGTCATCGAAGCAATCACTGGCGCACTTAAAAGTGGTGATCAGGTTGCAATTGCTGGATTTGGAACATTTTTAGTTCGTGACCGTGGCGCACGTACAGGAAGGAACCCTAGGACTGGCGAGCCTATGCAAATAAAAGCATCCAAAGTGCCAGCTTTTAAAGCTGGCAAAGCGTTAAAGGATGCCGTAAAATAGCGCGCCTTTTGCATGGGTGCTTAGCTCAGCTGGTAGAGCATCGCCCTTACAAGGCGAGGGTCGGGGGTTCGATCCCCTCAGCACCCACCAATAGCAAAATAGCCAAACATGGAGTGGTAGTTCAGCTGGTTAGAATATCGGCCTGTCACGCCGGGGGTCGCGGGTTCGAATCCCGTCCACTCCGCCATTTTTTGTACAAATAGAGGGAGATTTCATCTTCCTCTATCTTGTATAATGCCCCTCATTTCAAATATAAATCTAATTGAGTTAATCCTATGTTGATGCAAATTCGTGAGCGAGCGACCGGAATCTTCGCTTACATTATTGTAATTTTAATTGCGATTCCATTCGCGTTCTGGGGAATCCAAGAATATTTTGGTGGCCCAGCCGATCAGAAAGTAGCCGAAGTTAATGGTGAAGAAATTGTAAAGCGCGTATTTGATGCACAGGTGCAAGATCAACGACGCTACTTGAAATCAATCTTAGGTAGTTCTTTCGACTCGTTATACAGTGACGAAAGTAAATTGAAGCAAAGTGTATTGGACACAATGATACAAAATACACTGCTTAGCGATGAAACAGAAAATGCCGGTTATCGAATTAGCGATAACAGACTAGCTGAACGTATCCAATCAGTTCCACAATTCCAAAATGCTGGTCGGTTTGATTCGGCTAAGTACGAGCAGCTATTAGTTGCTCAGCGTAGAAGTCCTGTCGAATTTGAAAATCAATTACGACAAGAAGAGAGTATTAACCAATATCAAGGTAGTGCGGTTTATTCAAGCTTCCTTCCAGAAAAAGATAAACAAAAATATGCAGCGCTAAAGCAGCAGAAACGTGATTTCGATTATTTCTTAATTGCTGCCGATGCTAATTCAGTCGAAGTGACTGATAGCGATGTCAGCGAGTACTATCAAGCGAATAAGCAATCTTTCAAAACGCTTGAGCGCGTTAAGCTCGAATATATAGAGATAAAACAAAAAGATATTGAAGCAACGCTAACATTTTCCGATGATGAAATTCAGTCTTCATATGACGACGACCCTAGTCGATATCAAACACCAGAATTAAGGAAAGCTAGCCATATTTTGTTGAAGTTGGCAGATGACGCTTCTGAAGAACAAGTCGCATCAGCATTAAGTAAACTTCAAACAGCGGCTGATCGAATAGGAGATGGAGAACAGTTCGCTACGATTGCAAAAGAGATGTCTGAAGATTCATTCTCGGCTAAGAATGGTGGCGATCTTGGATTTATAACGCGCACAGATATTGATAATCCTGTGTTTGTGCAGAAATTATTTTCTATGCAAAAAGGCGATGTGAGTGCGCCGGTTAGAACAAGTTTGGGTGTTCAATTGATTAAACTGGATGATATCACTGCACCAGAGACCAAACCATTTGAGCAAGTGCGGTCACAAATTGAAAATGAATTACGTGCTGATGCTGCTGATAAAGAATATATAGAGCGAATAGAAAAATTATCTAATCTAACTTATGTCAATGAAGATAATTTACAAGTCGCCGCTGAAGAGTTGAATATGGAAGTGCAAACTTCGGACTGGATAGTCGGAGCTGAATTAGAAGGCATTGCTTCCTACCCAAGTATCGTTAGTGCTGCGTTCTCGGATGAAGTACTAAATAAGGGATTAAACAGCGCTCTAACTGAAGTGGCAGATGGGCGTGCTCTTGTGGTTAGAGTTTTAGAACATGAGCCTGCAGAAGTTCAGCCTTTAGAAGACGTTGCGGATAAGATTAAAGCGACTGTCATCTCGATTAAGGCGCGTGAGCAATTGGTTGCTCAGGGAACGGATGCGATAGACAAGTTGAATAATGACTCATCAAATATAGATGACGTATTGAAGCAATTAAATGTGCCGCTTAAAACAGCAGGCGCTTTGTTACGTGATGATGAGTCAGTACCAAGTGAAATCGTAGAGCACGTGTTTTCTCTATCATCCGCAAACAGCTATCCTGTGTTTGATGGTGTTGAATTAGATAATGGTCAGTTTGCCGTGATCAAGCTGAATGATATTGTGGCTGTTGCTGAGTCAGAAGCTAAGGTTGAAGCAGCGGAGTGGATATCAGTGCAAGGTGAGTATGGTCGCAGGGAAATGCAGGCTATGTTGAAGGCGTTACGTGAAACAGGGGATGTTAATGTTTTTACTGAAAACTTATAAGAAATAAATCAAACATGAAACTGCATTGGCAAATATTAATAGCATTAGCCTTTGCAGTTATTGTTGGTTCTATTACTACATCGATTAATGAGGCGATTGGTCTCGATCTAATTCCAATTTTTGAATTCTTTGGTGCATTATTTCTAAATGCGCTGAAAATGATTATTGTTCCCTTAATTGTATCTTCTATCATTGTCGGTATTGCGAGCATTGAACAGGATGGTTCGTTTGCACGCATGGGAAGTAAAACACTTCTCTACTATGTCGCGACCAGTACTATTGCTATTACCATTGGCTTGGTAATGGTGATGATATTCCAGCCTGGGCTAATTGATGATGTGCCTGCAAAAGATGTACTTGGTTTGCATGCAGATACAACAGAAGTAACTCAGAAAGTAGGTGATGCAAGTACTGGTGATATAGCTGGGATTTTTCTGCGCATGATTCCACCGAATATTATTAACGCTGCTGCTCAAGGGCAGATGTTAGGATTGATTTTCTTTAGTCTACTTTTTGGATACTTTATTGCTCAGCTAAAAAGCGAGCATAAAAGTACCATGCGAAATTTCTTCGAAGGTATGTTTGAGGTCATGATGAAGATGACCGACCTGATCATGCGCTTTGCGCCTATAGGTGTGTTTGCATTGGTAGCAAAAATTGTTGCCACGTCAGGAATTGATGTGTTTATACCATTAGCTAAGTTTTTCTTTGTTGTGCTAGCGGCGCTTGTGATACACATGTTTGTAGTGATGCCAATCTTGTTGAAAGTGATTGCGCGTGTTAGTTCAGTAAAACATTTTCAAGCAATGTTTCCAGCGATATTAACTGCATTTTCTACTAGTTCGTCGTCCGCAACACTGCCAGTAACTATAGAATGCATGCAAGATCGTGCAGGGGTATCCAATAAGACATCTAGTTTTGTATTGCCATTAGGTGCGACTATTAATATGGATGGCACTGCATTATACGAGTGTGTCGCGGCACTGTTTATTGCGCAAGCTTATGGGTTGGAGCTTGGATTTGCTCAACAATTTACGGTAGTTGTATTAGCGTTAATGACATCGATAGGTGTGGCTGGCATTCCTGCAGCAAGCTTAGTTGCGATTACTATTATTTTGGCAGCGATGGGTCTTCCTTTGGAAGGGATAGGTTTAATTTTGGCCGTAGATAGGGTGCTTGATATGTGCCGCACCGCAGTGAATGTATTTAGTGATTCATGCGGTGCGGTGGTAGTTGCTCGTTCTGAAGGTGAGCAAACGAATCTTGTTAAATAATTAATATCCCGTCATTCCAACGATATTAAATCCTGCATCGACGTAGGTAATTTCACCAGTGATTCCGCTGGCTAAGTCAGAGCATAAAAATGCTGCAACATTTCCAACTTCCTCAATAGAGACATTTTTACGCAATGGTGCATTTTGTTCTACATGATCTAGCATCTTACGAAAATCACCAATACCGGCGGCGGCTAATGTTCTTATCGGTCCGGCAGAAATACAGTTCACGCGAATATTGTCTGGGCCAAGTGCATAGGCCATGTAACGGGTGTTGGCCTCTAAGCTAGCCTTGGCTAGCCCCATCACGTTGTAGTTTGGCATTGCTTTCATCGCGCCGAGATAAGTTAGCGATATAATAGCGCTAGGATGCCCGCTCATCATTGGTCGTGCCGCTTTGGCAAGAGCCGTTAAACTGTAACTGCTGATATCATGAGCAAGTTTTGACCCCTCGCGCGTAGTATTGTCGACAAAATCTCCTTCTAGTTCTTCTTTCGGTGCAAATGCAACTGAATGAACCAAGATGTCAAATTCTGACCAATGATTCCCTAGTTGCTTGAATAGGTCTGAAATGTTCTCGTCTGTCGCCACGTCACAGGGAAGCACGATATCGCTATCGCATTCTTTGGCTAATTTCTCAACACGTGATTGCAGACGGTCATTTTGATAGGTGAAGGCCAACTCAGCGCCTTGTTCATGCATAGCTTTTGCCACTCCCCACGCAATCGACCGATTACTAGCTACGCCTATTATTAATGCTTTTTTATTCGCCAAAAAACCCATGGTTTCTCCTGTAAAAGTAGTTCGCCTGATTCAGCGCTAATCGCTATACTGGAGCGATTGAATCCATAATTATACATTGTCCGATAAGTTGATGGCAGGTAGACATTCCTTTAAAAATTTATTACTTATAACCTTGGCGGGCTTGTTTCTATCTGGCTGTGAGAATGGGCAATGGAATAATCCCTATCGTGATGCTGATCAGCATAAGGATATTATTTATACATCTTTTAAAGAGCGTCCTAAAGAGCTGGACCCCGTTAAATCTTATAACGCCGCAGAATATGATTTTATTGCGCAAATTTATGAGCCGCCGCTGCAGTATCATTTTTTAAAAAGGCCGTATCAGTTAATACCATTGGCCGCATCCAAGATGCCAACTCGAACTTTTTTCGATGAAAATGATAATCAACTGTCAAGCGATGTCGATCCATCGAATGTCGCGTACACAATGTACAATATCGAGATTCAGCAAGGGATAAAGTATCAACCTCATCCTGCTTTTGCCAAAGATCAGCAGAACAATTATTTCTATCACTCATTAACTGAGAATGATCTTGAAGAAGTAAACATATTGGCTGATTTTGAACATCAGTCTTCAAGAGAATTGACTGCTCAAGATTATGTTTATCAAATAAAAAGATTGGCACACCCAAATTTACATTCTCCACTTGCAGGGTTGCTGGGAAATTATATTGATGGTTTTGCCGAGTACCGTGAAAAAGTTCTTGCTAATATTGACGATAAAAATGCTTGGCTGGATTTGCGTGATATTCCTATGCAGGGTGTAACAATTTTAGGCTTGCATCATTTTAGTATCAAAATCAAAGGCGTTTATCCGCAATTTATCTATTGGTTAAACATGCCATTTTTTGCGCCCATTCCTTGGGAAGCGGATAAGTTCTATTCACAGTCTGGGATGAACGAGCGCAACATTTCATTTGATTGGTACCCGGTAGGGACCGGGCCTTATATGTTGACTGAAAACAATCCTAATTTGCGCATGGTGCTGGAGAAGAATCCTAACTTTCATGGTGAAAAGTATCCTAGCGAAGGTGAAGAGGAAGACTATGCATTAGGATTGCTGGATGATGCGGGTAAAGAGCTCCCATTTGTTGATCGCATAGTGTTTAGTTTAGAAAAAGAAAGTATTCCCTATTGGAATAAATTTTTGCAAGGCTATTACGATACCTCGGGAATATCATCTGACAGTTTTGATCAGTCTGTTGAACTTAATTCTCAAGGGGAGTTTGGTCTAACAGATGAGATGAAAAAAAGAGATATTGATCTAGCATCCGCAGTGGCGACTAGTTTGTATTATCTGGGATTCAATATGGGTGACCCAGTCATTGGCGGTGATTCACAACGTGCAAGATTATTAAGGCGCGCGATATCTATTGCGGTAGATTATGATGAGTTTATTTCTATTTTTCAAAATGGTCGGGGTGTGCCTGCCCAGGGTCCAATACCACCAGGTATTTTTGGTAATGAAACTGGCAAAGAAGGAATTAACCCGTATATTTATAAATGGGAAAATGATCGACCAACACGCAAAAGCATAGATGAAGCGAAAAAACTAATGCAGCAAGCGCGTTACAGCAATGGTGTTGATCAAGACACGGGGAAGCCTTTGGTGCTTTATTTCGACACGGTAAGTCGAGGTGCTGATACTAAAGCGTTGCTCAATTGGATGGTAAAGCAATTTGCTAAGATTGATATCCAGCTAGTGATTCGCGGTTCTGATGGCAATCGCTTTTTCGATAAGTTGGATAAAGGAACATTCCAAATTTATCAACTAGGATGGAATGCGGATTATCCAGATCCAGAAAATTTCTTCTTTCTTTTGTATGGCCCAAATTCAATCGCATTATCAGGTGGGCAAAATTATAGTAACTACCAAAATAAAGAATTTGATCGGCTATTTGATGTTATGAAGAATATGGAAAATAGTCCAGAACGATTAAGCTTGATTC
>CALJEX010000085.1 GCA_938074525.1 uncultured Gammaproteobacteria bacterium | reverse complement strand
AATAACAGAGATGTTAGAAACATTAACGTTACAAAACCAAAGAGTGGCTGTTGAGGTTAACCAAGAAGTTATACCGCGTGCAGAGCATAACTCTTTTGTATTGTCATCAGGCGATCAAGTCGAAGTTATTCAAGCCGTAGGTGGTGGTTAAAGCAGTTAAATATGATGCATTTATAATTAGAGAAATTAATCGAGTGGAAATTACACAAACTCCTTGGAAGATGGGTGAACGTCAGTTCAATTCACGATTGTTAGTGGGCACTGGCAAGTATCGTGACTTTGATCAGACTAGAGAAGCCATCGTTGCCAGTGGCGCCGAAATCGTTACCGTAGCATTACGCAGGACGAACATTGGTCAAGAAGCTGGGCAGCCAAATTTATTAGACTATATTCCTGCAGATGAATTTACTATTTTGCCAAACACAGCAGGTTGCTTTAACTGTGATGATGCTGTTCGTGTTTGTAAATTAGGCAGAGAATTATTAGATGGCCACTCTTTAGTAAAGTTAGAGGTGCTGGCTGATAAAACTACATTATTCCCGAATGTTATCGATACAATCAAAGCCGCTGAAATATTAGTTAAGGATGGTTTTGAAGTGATGGTGTATACCAACGATGATCCCATCATTGCTAAAACGCTTGAAGACATAGGTTGCGCCTCAATTATGCCGTTGGCCGCACCGATAGGTTCAGGGCTAGGTATTCGTAATCCTTATAATATTGTTACTATTATCGAAAATGCTAACGTGCCGGTGATTGTTGATGCTGGTGTCGGCACTGCTTCAGATGCAGCGATAGCAATGGAACTCGGTTGTGCAGGCGTATTAATGAATACAGCGATTGCCGAAGCAACCCATCCAGTGACCATGGCAACTGCAATGAATCATGCCATAGTGGCAGGCCGATTAGCTTATCTTGCTGGACGTATGCCTAAGCGCAGATTTGCTTCGGCCTCTTCACCGATAGAAGACACTATTTCGGCTAAGCCTTGAAACAACAACAAACTCCTCTGATGCGAACAAATCGTAGCTTCGTTATTCGCGAAGGTCGTTTCACTAACGCACAGAAAAAAGCATTCGAGGAGCTATGGCCAAAATATGGAATACCTAGCGATGATCTTGAAAAGATTATTCCTAATGACTGGTTTGATGTCAGTCAGCCAGTTATTCTAGATATAGGCTTTGGTAGCGGAGATTCGCTTATATCACTTGCTCAGCAACGACCTGATTTGAATTTTATTGGTGTCGAAGTTTATCGTCCTGGGATAGGCGCAGTTTTGCAAAAAATACACAAGCAAGAGTTAGATAATATTCGGGTGATTAATGCGGATATTATGCAATTACTAAAATTTAAGCTTGATGCAGATGTATTTTTGGGAGTAATGGTTTGGTTTCCTGATCCTTGGCCAAAAACCAAGCATCATAAACGAAGACTAGTACAAGAAGAATTTTTACACCAACTAGCAAGGGTGATGCAGCCGAAAGCTATTTTACACTTGGCTAGTGATTGGCAGCCCTATGTGAAATTTATGATTAAACATGTGGCTAAGGTGACAGAATTTATTCCAACAAATTCTTCAATAAATCCACTTAAACTGGATCGTCCACCCACGCGCTTCGAACAGCGTGGGCTACGTATTGGACACGAAGTAACTGACTTAATCTATCAACTAGAAAAGTAGTTAGTCTTAACGCTAACTTTTCATCGTGCAGGCAGGGCAACCTTCCTGGGTAGATAAAGGGCAACTTTCCTCTTGGCATCCCTCAATTTTGCTCCATGCGAAATCAATGGCTTGTTGTTCTGTATGACAGAAATGGTCAAGCCAGGCATCACTAGCAAAGCCTGTACGTAGGAATACATCCATGACTTGTTTCTTGGTGCGACAGAATAAGAATTCAATGCCTAGACCATGTAGCCTTAAAGCAAGCTGATGCAGCATTTCTTCACCCGTTGCATCGATTTCATTAATGCCTTCAGCATCAATAATAATAAATTTTAACTCAGGTTTAGAGGCAACACGTTCTAAGACTTTTTCTTCAAAGTAGCCGGTGTTAGCAAAAAATAGTGAGCCATCAAAACGCAAAATAGTAATTTTTGGGCAGGTCTTAAGAATGTTTGATTCAGCATCCGCAAGACTGCCATCGCTTTGCATTGCCAGTACTGCGATTCTAGGACGCATAGTGCGGTACATATATAAGCCCATAGAGAGAACTACACCGACTATGATGCTTAGTTCTAGATGAGGCGCCAACAATAGAGTCAGAATGAAAGTAATCATTGCTACGATGGCGTCGTGTTTCTGAACACGCCATGCGTACTTAATTGGCTTGAACTTAATTAAGTTGAATACTGCAAGAATGATAACTGCGGCCAAAGTCGGTTGAGGCAAGTGATATAATAGTGGTGTTAAAAATAGCAAAGTGACCATAACTAACAAGCCACTGGCAATAGCAGCAAAGCCAGTTTTAGCGCCAGCGCTTAAGTTCACCGCAGAACGAGAGAACGAGCCAGAAACAGCGTATCCCTGGAATAAGCTAGAGGCGATGTTTGCTAAGCCCTGGCCAACTAAGCCTTGGTTAGCATCTAAGCGTTGTCGGGTTTGAGCAGCAATGGCTTTTGCCACTGAGATTGCTTCAGTAAAACCAATTAATCCAATGGCGATAGCATTTGTCAGTAATTGCGCTGCGATCTGCATATCTATATCTGGAAATGCGAAAGCAGGTAAACCTTGAGGAATTGAGCCAACGACTTTGCCGCCAATTTGCTCATAATTTAATAGCCATGATGCAATAGTGGTAATGACAACAGCAGTTAATACACCGGGAATTTTTGGTGCGTACTTTTTAAGTAATATCATGATTGCCAATGCTGAAACACTGAAGGCTACGGTTGGCATATGAGTATGATGGTATGCCTGCTCGATGATGCGCCAGACGGTTTCATAGTGGTGTTCGGCTCTTTCAGCTGTGACCCCAAACAATTTACCTAATTGCGAGGTAGCAATAATAATAGCTGCGCCATTAGTAAAACCCACCACAACTGGGTGAGAGAGAAAATCTACGAAAAAACCAAGTTGTAGTAGTCCCAGGGATAGCTGGAACACCCCGACCATTAAGGCCAACATAACGGCATATGCCGCATATTGAGCGGGATCTCCAGAGGCAAACGGGGCTAACGCAGCGGCGGTCAATAAAGACACTACTGCGACAGGACCCGTATGTACCTGGCGTGAAGACCCCATTAAAGAGGCAATTATCACGGGTAAAAAAGAAGCGTATAAACCGTAATAAGGTGGCAGTCCGGCTAATTGTGCATAGGCCATTGATTGGGGAATGAGTACTAAAGCAACTGTGAGGCCGGCGATCAGATCTGCTTTAAGAACTTGAGGGTCTTTCAGTTCATGGATCCATCCACGAAAAGGCATAAAGCGTTTAGTTAATCTTTGTGATACGACATTTAATAAGTTCAACGAAAATCCTTCTTACTGACTTAGTCTGGTAACTAGTGAGGTTGTAACGAATTCAAGCTATAGGTGACAAGCAGATACTATAGATAAATAGTCGCTTAACCCTAGGGTGGCAAATTGTAGCATATTAGAGATGGCTTATGGTCTAGTATGCGAGCTGATTAGACGATTCTTTAACGCGTTTAGTCTGGAGAATGCAGGCTAATTACTTTTATCTCGATATAGGTTTACTGATGGAATATAAAATTCTCGGAAATTCTGACCTTAAGGTTAGTAAAATTTGTTTGGGCAGTATGACTTTTGGTGAGCAAAATAGTGAGCTAGAAGCACATGAGCAACTCGATTATGCACTTGCTAATGGTGTAAATTTTATCGATACCGCTGAGATGTACCCCGTCCCTCCGCGCCAACAGACCCAAGGTACAACAGAAGCATTTATTGGTAATTGGTTAGCTAAGCGAAAATGCCGAGATCAAGTCATTATTGCCAGTAAAGTAGCTGGCCCAGGGATGATGGATTACTTGCGCGATGGCGCGCAGCTAATTCGTAGCCACATGGAACAGGCACTGGAAGAAAGTTTGCAGCGATTACAAACTGACTATATAGACTTGTATCAAGTCCACTGGCCTGCGCGAAACACTAATTTCTTTGGCAAGCTGGGTTATCAATATGATGACTCAAGTTCAACACCTATCTCAGAAACGTTGGAGGTATTAAGTGATTTTGTGAAATCAGGGAAAATTCGCTATATCGGAATTTCTAATGAAACCCCTTGGGGCGCAATGCAGTACTTGAATTTTTCTGAACAAAATCAATGGCCACGTATTATCACCATTCAAAATCCGTACAGCTTGCTCAATCGAACCTATGAGATTGGGCTAGCAGAATTTTCTCATAGAGAGCGCGTAGACTTACTTGCATATTCGCCACTAGGGTTTGGTGTGTTAACAGGTAAATACTTACAGGATGATGGCCTTTCAAAAGCGCGTTTAACATTATTTGAAGGCTATACGCGCTATAGCAATAAGCAGGCAAAAACTGCGACTAAAAAATATGTGATGTTAGCTGAACAGTTAGGACTATCGGCAACACATATGGCACTAGCCTATGTAAATAGCCGGCCTTTCTTAGGTGCAAACATTATTGGTGCTACTTCTATAGAACAGCTGAAAGAAAATATTGAAAGTGCTGAAATTATATTAAGTGCAGATGTAATTGAACAGATTGAATATATTCATCGAGAAATTCCTAACCCTAGTCCTTAGGGAGTAACTTTTTGTTTTATCTCTTCACGAGTTTGGTTTAACCATTGTGCATAATGTTCGCGCAACTGTTCGGCAGACTTGTCTTGAGTTGAGATAGGCTGGCCTATCTTCAGATGAATTGTTCCGGGAGATTTTAAAAATCCATTGCGTGGCCATAATCGACCTGCATCGTGTGCTACAGGCAAGATGTCGGTATTGGCTTTTTTGGCAAGGACAAATCCCCCCGCCTTAAGTGGCTTCACCTCTTCATAGGGAATACGCGTGCCTTCTGGAAAAATCAAAATAAATCGACCTAGGCTTAACTTGTCTTTGCCATCTTTAATCAGCTGAATAAACGACTTTTTACCCTGCTTACGATCAAGAGCAATTGGCTGTGTAGATGCGATACCCCATCCAAATAAGGGCACATATAGCAATTCTTTTTTAATCACCCAAGTTAGTGTAGGAAAAATTGAAGGGTACGCTAAGGTTTCCCATGTAGACTGATGGTTAGACATAATCACACAAGCCTTATTAGGAATGTTTTCTAAGCCTGATATTTCATAGCGAATACCACAAGTAATTCTTGCCCAATAAACGTTAAAGGTGCACCAGCTAGAGACAATTGCAAAACAGATACGATAAGGAAATAGTCGCGCAATGACACAAGGAATAACCCATAAACAGATAGAAATAATCATACCTAATAAAAATATCGACGAGCGTATGAAGCGCATTAGCTGATAGCCTGTTGCTTTAACAATGAATCAACAGCTTCATACAAGTTAGCATGAACTTGGACATGATCCGGTACTTCGCCACTGTTTAATGTAGAAGTGCCTTTGCCGGTTCTAACTAATACTGGTATCGCATCAACAGCAATCGCGGCTTCTAAATCACGCATCGCATCACCAATGAAGGGCGTGGTTTCCAAATTGATATGGGCACGGTTTGCGATATCAACTAATAAGCCCGGATTGGGTTTGCGACATGGGCCTGTTAAAAAAGGACAAAAGAAAAAACCATTAATGTGACCACCTAGACTTTCTGTTTGCTGCAATAGTTTTCTATGCATAGCGTATAGAGTGTTGTAATCAAATAATCCATAGGCAATACCCGATTGATTACTAGCAATAAATACTTTAATACCCGCTTTTGAAAGACGTGCGATAGCTTCTAAGCTACCATCGATTGCATGCCATTCCTCAGCAGACTTCACATAATCAGGACTATCATGATTAATGACTCCGTCGCGATCAAGAATTACAGCTTGCATAGAGGAAAGTGGTTACGATTAGCTTTGAAGTAATGAAATGTCTGCCACCGTTGAGAACAATCGGTTCACTTTGGCTAACAGAGCAATTCTGTTGTTACGTACTTTTTCATTTTCATCCATCACCATGACGTCATCAAAAAAAGTGTCGATAGTTGATCGTAGTTGAGCTAGATCTGTTAAAGCTTGGGTGTATTCGCGAGATTCAAATTTTGGTGTTACTACTTTCTCAAGTGCGGATAATTGTTTATGTAATTCTTTTTCAGCTGCCTCAGAAAATAAGCTGTCATCAATTTTGTTATTCACATTGTCAGCTTTTTTGAGAATATTGCTAATACGTTTATTAGCAGCTGCTAGACTATCTGCTTCTATCAATTCGCGGAATGTTTGCACTGCTTGTATGCGCTTATCAAAATCTAGCAAACGAGTTGGTTTTAAGCTTCGTACTGCTTCAAAAGTATCTGGCTTCACTCCTTGATCAATGAAGTAACCGCGCAGGCGTTCTAAAATAAATTCAAACACCTCATTCGCACTGTTTGATGTGTCTAGTTTCACTTCTAGAGATTTGGCAGAGTCTTTTAATAAGCTCAATAAGTCATAATCAACGTGACATTCAATGGATATGCGAATCACACCCAAGGCAGCACGGCGTAAGGCATAAGGGTCTTTAACACCACTTGGTTTTTTCCCGGTAGCAAAAATACCAACAAGAGTATCAACGCGATCACATAGAGCAACAATTTGCCCATCAATGCTGGAAGGTAATGTCCCTCCTGATTGTAAGGGCTGGTAATGTTCTTTAATGGCGGTGGCCACTTCATTTGGTTCGTTATCGTTATGTGCGTAGTAGCGGCCCATAATGCCTTGCAGCTTGGGAAATTCGTTTACCATGTTGCTGACTAAATCTGCTTTAGATAATAGCGCAGCACGTGCTGCGTGTTGATCACTGATATTTAGTTGCTTGCAAAGTAATTGACACAGGTTTGATACTCGCTGTGTTTTTTCTAGTAATGACCCTAGTTGTTTTTCAAACAAGATTCCTTGTAAGTCCTGAGTGCGACTTTCTAAAGTTTGTTGCTTGTCTCTATTCCAGAAAAAACCAGCATCATCAAAACGAGGTTTTATTACTCGCTCGTTGCCACGTTTGATAGTTTCAGGGTTGGTGCTTTCTATGTTTGCGATAATTATGAAGTTCGGCAGTAAAGATTTATCTTTTTGGGAAAACATAGCAAAATATCTTTGAGCGTCTCTCATAGAGGCAACTAGGGCTTCGTATGGGATATCGAGAAATTTCTTAGGAAACTCTCCCACTATCATGACAGGCCACTCGACTAAATTTGTTACCTCATTAGTTAGGCCATCAGAATAAATCTCAGTTGCATTGTACTTGCTAGCTGCTTGCTTAACTAAAGATATGATTTTGCTTTTACGTAAATCAAAGTCTGCAATAACTTTGGCATTTCGTAACGCTTCCTCGTAATCATTAGCATGTGATAGTGCAATCGCTTCTGGCGCATGAAAACGGTGCCCGTAACTCAAGTTAGATGCGTCAATGCCTTTTATCGTACATGGGATCACTTCGCTGCCATGCATAACAATAACCCAATGAATAGGTCTTACAAATTCGACGTCACTATTACCCCATCGCATAGGTTTTGGAATTGGGAGTGTATTTAAACCCTGTTCGATAATGTCAGGCAGCACTTGTTGAATTGATTTTCCTGCGACAAGTGATTTGAAATAAAGCCAAGCACCTTTATCTGTCTCTAGTGTTTGTAAGTCCTGTATTTCCACACCACAAGATTTTGCAAAGCCTAATGCTGCTTTAGTCGGTTGTCCTTCTTTATCATAAGCGGCTTTAACCGCCGGACCTTTGCGTTCAATATTTTGTTCAGGTTGCTGACTGTTTGTGTTTGAAATGGCTAGCGCTAGCCGGCGAGGTGTTACATAAGGTTTTACTTGGTCAAAAGTAAAGCCAGCATCAGATAATTGTGACGATACATATTTAGCCAAAGTATCGCTTAAATTTTTTGCGGCAGTAGGTGGAAGTTCTTCAGTGCCAATTTCAATTAATAATGTGTCTGTACTCATGCGTATAACGTTACTTCTCGAGCAAAGGAAAATTCTTGCTTTGCCTTGATTCAAAATAGGTTGTTGCCACTAACCTTGATAATGTGCGGATGCGTAATATGTATTGCTGCCTTTCTGTGACTGAAATAACTTGGCGTGCATCTAACAGGTTGAATATATGAGATGCTTTTAATACTTGCTCGTAAGCAGGTAGAGGCAAAGAATTTTCAATCAATCGATTACACTCTGTTTCGCTAGCATCAAATTCATTAAATAAATGGCTAGTGTTGGCATGCTCGAAATTATAGGTAGATTGCTCAACTTCATTTTGATGGAAAATGTCGCCGTAGCTAACGTCATTATTCCAATCTAGCTGATAGATATCATCTTTGCCTTGAAGGTACATAGCCAAACGTTCTAAGCCATATGTAATCTCGCCGGTGATTGGTTGACAGTTAATGCCGCCGACTTGTTGGAAATATGTGAATTGTGATACTTCCATTCCATTCAGCCAAACTTCCCAGCCAAGACCCCAAGCACCTAAGGTGGGTGATTCCCAATTATCTTCGACAAAACGAATGTCGTGCTCCAAGGGATCAATCCCCAGTTGCTGTAACGACTGCAGATATAATTCTTGGATATTATCTGGTGAAGGTTTTAGTACCACCTGAAACTGATAATAGTGTTGCAGACGGTTTGGGTTATCTCCATAACGTCCATCGGTAGGTCTTCGGCATGGCTGTGGGTAAGCTGCTTTCCATGGTTCAGGTCCAATTGAGCGGAGAAATGTGCCGGGATGGAACGTGCCTGCGCCCATCTCTTTATCAAACGGTTGTAGCAATACACATCCTTGGTCTGCCCAATATTGTTGAAGAGTTAAGATGAGTGTTTGGAAATTGACTGGATGGCTCACGGGACTCACGTGTTCATATCTTGAGAGGCGGGGATTGTACCGCGTACATATATGAATACGAGTATTATTTTGCTAGAAAGTGACTGAAGTAGGGGATTTTGATAGAACTGCTGGTGAATTTTAGGATCTGCCGCAAGACATCCATGTCTTGACAGATTTCATCCTGAAACAATAGATCTTCCGTGAAATCTCAAGTCCTTGCGCATAATCAGCCTTCCTTAGCTAATTAAGCCCTCCCTGAGCTCGAGACTTATTCTTAGCTCCTTCATCAAACTTAACTAGAACATCCTATTCTGGCATTAAGCTGGCATCCTGCCGAGATGATCACTGCTAAAATACAATCCGTGTATTCATCGCATTACCTGTGTCATGTAGAGCTATGTATATTAAGAGCAAGCGCTATGCCAAGTTTATAAGTAGAACAATACTAGATTTTATAACTCACTGAATAGCAACAAGATGGTAGGATTGAAAGGTTTATTAATTTTGACGAGCGTAGCAAAGTAAGGCTTTGTTTTGAGTGCGGAACTAGTTCACGTTTAAGCATTTTCTGGCGATTGTTGACAAATTATGACGCTAAAGATGACAGCGTTGGTAATTTACTTTATAAGAACATTTAAGGGAGAGAGTCGTTCAATTGCATTCTATGGAGTGAATCAACAATATGTTGATTGCACTATAAAAGAGCATTTCAATATTTCTTCGCACCAAAATAGAGCATTATTGTTTATTTGCTCGTGATGTGGGTTGCTAAGCTTTTGTTTTTAATGGTTAATTGTCTGGCACATATCATGCTTGGTCCCAATGGCTACATAAAACTACAATAAAGTCGGCCACATTACCGGTTAACTAAATTATCAAAAATATAGGAGTTTCTAGATGTCCGCAGGTGATGTTTTAAAAATGATAAAAGATAACGACGTACGTTACGTCGATTTTCGCTTTACTGATACACGTGGCAAAGAGCAGCACGTATCAGTACCCGCACACAGCGTTGATGAAAGTGTATTTGAATCAGGCAAGATGTTTGATGGATCATCAATTGCGGGTTGGAAGGGAATTAACGAGTCAGACATGATTTTAATGCCTGATGTTGACTCAGCAGTAATGGACCCATTCTTCAGCGATCCTACTTTAATCTTACGTTGCGATATTCTAG
The DNA here is from genome assembly GCA_938074525.1 of uncultured Gammaproteobacteria bacterium. Lineage (GTDB taxonomy): Bacteria > Pseudomonadota > Gammaproteobacteria > UBA4575 > UBA4575 > UBA1858. Next base: position 5,955 of record CALJEX010000085.1, on the reverse strand, counting down.
AGCCGGCTACTATGCAAGGCTATGAGCGCGATCCTCGTTCGGTAGCTAAGAGAGCGGAAGCATATTTGAAATCATCAGGTATCGGTGACACTGCATACTTTGGTCCTGAGCCAGAATTCTTTATTTTTGATGATGTCCGTTGGAAGAATGAGATGTCGGGCGCGTCATTTGAAATAGCATCAGACGAAGCCGCATGGAGTTCCAATCGAGTATTTGAAGAAGGCAATATAGGTCATCGTCCAGGTGTTAAGGGTGGGTACTTCCCTGTACCTCCAGTGGATTCACTGCAAGATGTGCGTTCCGCAATGTGCCAAGTAATGGAAGAGATGGGCGTAGAGACAGAAGTCCATCACCACGAAGTAGGCACAGCTGGTCAATGCGAGATCGGATCAAAATTCAATACATTAGTTACACGTGCTGACCATAACCAAATCTTAAAGTATGTCGTATTAAACGTAGCGCATAACTACGGTAAAACAGCGACTTTCATGCCTAAGCCATTAGTAGGTGATAACGGCAATGGCATGCATGTTCATATGTCGTTGGCTAAAGACGGAGAAAATTTATTCGCTGGTGATAAATACGGCAATCTTTCACAAACCGCGCTTTACTACATTGGCGGTATCTTGAAGCACGCAAAAGCGATTAACGCTTTTGCTAACGGTTCTACCAACAGTTACAAGCGATTAGTACCAGGCTTTGAAGCGCCAGTGATGCTTGCCTATTCAGCTCGTAACCGTTCTGCCTCTATACGTATTCCATTTGAGTCAAACCCTAGAGGACGTCGTATTGAAGTGCGCTTTGGTGATGCGGCTGCTAATCCATACCTTACTTTTGCTGCTATGCTAATGGCTGGCCTTGATGGTATTCAAAACCAGATTGATCCAGGTGAAGCAAATGACAAAGATCTATACGACTTGCCACCAGAAGAGGATGCAGCAATACCGAAGGTATGTTCATCTCTAGATGAAGCACTAGATGCATTAGATAAAGATCGTGAGTTCCTTAAAGCAGGTGGTGTATTTACTGATGATGCTATTGATGGCTACATCGAGCTTAAGATGGAGGAAGTGACTGCATTGCGTCAGGCAACTCATCCTATCGAGTTTGATATGTACTATAGCTGTTAAGTAGAGAAATCGATCATTGGTCGTAAAAACGCCCCGTACAGGGGCGTTTTTTTTGCAACCATCTTTAAAATTGTGTATCTAAGAGTTATGTATCAACGTAACCTCAAATACATGAAAGTAATATTGTTTATGGCCTTTAGCGTGTTGGCAATCAGCGCCAATGCTGAGCTGTTTAAATGGAAAGATGCTGACGGGAATGTAATTTTTTCAGATCAGCCTCCACCAGGAATCGATAAGGTTGAAAGTGAGGTTGAGCAGGAGTCTCTTCCTCATATCAATACAGTGCCTGCACTAGACATAACTGAAAGCAATAAAAGCAAGTCATCTAAAAAGGAAGCGAATAAGGTTGCTTATACAAATCTCACAATAGTATCTCCGCTACATGATTCAGAAGTTCGTGAAAATTCGGGGAAAGTGCAGATAAATGTTCGAGTTGAACCAGAGATCTTCGCTGAACGTGGACACCAACTAATTATCTATATGGACGGAGTTGAAGTATCTAAGGGAGAAAGCACCTCCGTATTAATCGACAACGTCGACCGCGGAACGCACGATATCAAAGCCAGTATCGTCAATAATCAAGGGTTTGTGTTGAGAGAAACGAGAGTAACAACGTTCACTCTGCATCGTTTTCATATCTAAAAGCCCACTAAAAAATAACTATTGCACCATAATTGTGCAAGAGTATTCTTAGCATTATCAACCATGCACCTTAATTAGTCTGTTAAATCGACGTAGATGCGACATTCTGCGGCATACAGTCTATTTAGTCCCATCAAAACATAGTCTGGTTCAGAACTTGCAAGAAAGAATGATTATGAAGGACAGTTTTTATTCAACGATCGTTGACAATCAAGGGACAGCAATATTGTTGCTAAATAAAAAGTGCGAACTCGAATATATGAATCCTGCCGCTGAAGCAATATTTAGCGTCAGTAGTAAACGTGCTCGAGGAATCAAGTTTTCGTCTATGTTAGTAGATGATGACAGTGAATTTCATGAGCGTATGCATGAGTCTATTAAGCGAGGGCAATCATGGACCGAACATGAATGTTTACTGCGTTTGGCCGATGACCGAGAAATTACGGCAAACTGCACAATCAATCCTGTGGAGTTTGAAGGTAATGAAAAAGCATTAGTTGAAATTATTGCTTTGGATAGGCAACTAAAAATTCTAAAAGAAAGCCATCTATTAAAAGAACATCAAGCAACACGAAGTATGTTGCGTGGGATGGCACATGAAATTAAGAACCCGTTAGGTGGGTTGCGAGGTGCTGCTCAACTACTAGAGGCAGAATTAGACAGTAATGAGTTAACTGAATACACCGGCATCATTATTAAAGAAGCAGACCGTTTACATAAATTAGTAGATCGAATGTTAGGTCCAAATATGGTGCCTAACAAAATGCCACATAATATTCACGAAGTCTTACATCACGTTTATAGCTTGGTCTCGGCTGAAGATGATAAGAGTATCAATTTTAGAATTGATTATGACCCAAGTATTCCAATGATTAGTTTTGATCGAGATTTGTTAGTCCAAGCAATTTTAAATATCACGAGAAATGCAATTCGTGCAGTTGAGAAAAAAGATGCAGAAATAATATTTAAAACACGTGTGCTACGTCGACATACAATCAATGGAAAAGCTCACAAGCTAGTTGCATGTCTAAGCGTCATAGATAACGGTCCGGGTATACCTGAAGATATTGCTGCAAAGATATTTTTCCCGATGGTGTCCGGTCAAACTGATGGAACTGGACTGGGCTTAGCTATATCTCAAATGTTAATCAATCAACATGACGGGCTAATTGAATTTGAGTCGGTAGCAGGTAAAACAGAATTTAGGGTAATGTTGCCAATCTAATAAATTATGAACAATAAATTTGAATAGAGTACATTTGATATGAAAAGTGATGTCTGGGTAATTGACGATGATCGATCTATACGTTGGGTTTTAGAGCGTGCGCTTAAAAAAGCTGACTTAGATGTAACTTTGTTTGATTCGGCTACTAATGCAATTCAAGCGCTAGCGACAAATACACCCCAGGTGATTATTACAGATGTTCGTATGCCGGGTATGGATGGGTTTGAGTTTTTAGAAAAAGTGCAAACACAACACCCTGAGCTGCCAGTTATAGTGATGACTGCGCATTCAGATCTGGATAATGCAGTTCATGCATACCAAGGTGGCGCTTTTGAATATTTGCCTAAACCTTTCGATGTCGATGAAGCTATAGAATTAACAAAACGAGCCTGTCAATCTAATGAAGAAGCTGACTTTCCTGAAGCAGTCGTAGAAGAAGTGCCTGAAATTATTGGTGAGTCACAAGCGATGCAGGAAGTATTTCGCGCCATTGGTAGATTGTCGAGATCGAGTATTACAGTATTAATTAACGGTGAGACTGGTACAGGTAAAGAGCTAGTAGCACATGCGTTACACAAACACTCACTACGAAGTTCAAAACCATTTATAGCGTTGAATATGGCTGCTATTCCAAAAGACTTACTGGAATCTGAATTATTTGGGCATGAGAAAGGTTCTTTTACAGGTGCACAAGGACAAAGGCGTGGACGTTTTGAGCAAGCCAATATGGGGACGTTATTTTTAGATGAGATCGGTGATATGCCGGCTGATTTGCAGACGCGTTTATTGCGTGTGCTGTCTGATGGAGAATTTTATCGTGTCGGGGGACATGAGCCAGTTAAAGCGGATGTAAGGATTATTGCAGCGACACATCAAAATCTACAAGAGCTTGTTGAAAAGGGTGCGTTTCGTGAAGACTTAATGCATCGGCTTAATGTAATACGTATTCAAGTACCAGCATTGAGAGAGCGAAGTCAGGATATTCCTATTCTTTTAAAACATTTTCTTTCATCGGCTGCAAGTGAATTAGAAGTAGAAGTGAAACAATTAGAGAGTGACGTGATTACCTACCTAAGCGGTTTAGAATGGTCTGGTAATGTTCGCCAACTAGAAAACTTATGTCGTTGGCTAACAGTGATGGCATCAGGTAAAACTATTCACCTTGAAGACCTGCCGCGCGAATTAAAAGATGGTGATGTGCCTGCTGATACAGCATCTAACTGGCAATCCATGTTGGCAAGTTGGGCAGATCAAAAGCTTGAAAATGGTGATGCGGAAATACTTCAAGATGCGACACCACAATTTGAAAGGGTGCTAATCGAAGTGGCAATGAAGAAAACTGGTGGTAAGAGACAACGTGCCGCTAAATTATTAGGCTGGGGAAGGAATACACTTACGCGTAAAATTCAAGAATTACATATGTATGAATATAGCGGCGATAGCACGGTAGAGGCAAGAGTAAACTAAAATCTGACGAGACGTTCAGCGCAATTTTAAGGTGGTTGTTTAAGTAGAAATCTATATGGTAGAGACTATCTGTTAAAACTACTTTAGTTTTGTCTTGTAAGCAGGTAAAACACTAGCTTATGAAATGCGAATTTGTACAGTTAATGAGTATAGTTTTCTTTAGCTTGCTACTAAGTGCTTGTACCGGCAAAGACGACGCTAAAGCATTGTATGGCGCGCCAACTACTATGGCGAAAAACGAATCACCCATAGATACTGTTTGTCGCATACAAGCTGAGTTTAAAGAGCTACCTAAACCATTAATGAAATCGATGAACTACGAGTATCCGTGGACATCATGGAATTTTGGCGCCGCTCCTGTTGATCATGATGGTTATCATACTGTACAGCTAACTGAAGTTGGTCTTGAATTCTTAAGTAAACATTCACGTCTAGAATTGGTAGTCAGTCTGACACCACTATTTGCAGAAGCTGGAATTGGAGGAGAAGCAGCAACGTTACTTGCTGGCATCCCAGCGGGAGATAAATCTGTTCAAAGAGGTAAAACAGCAGCACTTGCCAGCGCTTTGGGGGAAACTTATTATCGCCAGCCAAAAAGACCTGGTGACTGGTATAAGAAAGCGGAACAGTATTATTCAAGGGTGAAGGGTTTGTATAGCATTTTTAATAAAACTGAAAGCATTCATGCAGTACGTCCTGAAAATATTGATGAAACATTAGAAGCGAAAATTATTGAGGAGCTAAATAAATATGGAGCTGCGCCATATAAGATATTTAATGAGCGGCCTTATATGCCACAACCTCACAGCATAGAAAGTATTAGGGAATGGGTAGCTAAAAATGATCCTCCAAAACTGAATGAGAGCGCTTTAAAATTTACTGACACCGATGATGTAAAGTTTTCTGCACTGGCGCTGTTTCCTTTTCTTCCATCACCAGCACAGAGTGGACTAAATCGAGACCAAATATTAATGATGTATTTGTTGGGAATAGAAGATAAATACTGGCCAGCAATGATGAATCTGACTAGTGGCCAACAAGAAATAATCCAACTGCGTAATGAGTTCAAGAAATTGATCCCAAAACAATTTTCAGATTTATGTCACAAGCGTAGTGAGTAGTGCTTAAATTTTTTAGTTAAGAGTAAGACTTCCAACTAGCTCAGAGACATGTGAAAGGTTATTGCTATCAAGATAATCACAAATTGTTTGATTAATGCCGGCAGAGATTAAAGGATCATAATAAAGGCCTGTGCCTATTCCAACTGCACTTGCGCCGGCAATAATAAATTCTAAAGCATCCTCGCCCGAACAAATCCCGCCTTGGCCAATAATAGGAATATCGTGATCCTTACATACCTGGTAAACCTGATGCACCTTAAGCAAAGCAATTGGTTTGATTGCTGGTCCAGATAGGCCACCCTGATTGTTCCCAATGACTGGTTTACGTGAGTTAATATCAATTGCCATACCCATTAAAGTATTAATCACT
>CALJEX010000084.1 GCA_938074525.1 uncultured Gammaproteobacteria bacterium | reverse complement strand
TATGTGAAGTGCTTAATATGAAGGTTACGGTTAGTAAGCTACTTCATATTATTTAATGTCAGAATCTAAACTACGAATCACCGAAATATTCTATTCTCTGCAAGGCGAAACCTGCACAGTGGGGTTGCCGACTGTATTTGTGCGTCTCACTGGGTGTCCATTGCGCTGCAAGTATTGTGATACTGAATATGCTTTTTCCGGTGGCGAGTGGATGGATTTTTCAGCTATCTATTCCGAAATAAAAAGCTACCAAACATCTTATATTACAGTCACTGGTGGAGAGCCTCTGGCTCAACCTGAATGTATTCCATTGCTTAAACAATTATGCGATGACGGCTATCAAGTGTCCCTAGAAACGAGTGGTGCAATGCCATTAGAGGAAGTTGATGAGCGTGTCAGAAAAATCATGGATATTAAAACACCTGATTCGGCAGAAGTTGAGCGCAATCGTTGGCAGAATCTAAGTTGTATCAGCGACAAAGACCAAATCAAGTTTGTTATTTGTAGTGAGCAAGATTATTTATGGAGTAAGCAACAACTAGAAAGTAAATCGCTTGATTCTATGTGTGAAGTATTATTCTCGCCCAGTCATGAGCAATTAAACCCAGCCCAATTAGCTGATTGGATTCTTCGAGATCAATTGCCAGTACGCTTTCAAATGCAATTGCATAAAGTATTATGGGGTAACCAACCTGGGAAGTGAGCGTGGCTACTAATAAAAAGACAGCGGTAGTGCTTTTATCGGGTGGGTTGGATTCGGTGACGGCATTAGCGATGGCGCAACAACAAGATTATCAATGTTACGCGTTAAGTTTTCGCTACGGTCAGCGGCATACAGCTGAGTTGGAAGCGTGCCAACGTATTGCTCAAGCTGCTAACGTTGAAAAGCATCATATTGTTGATTTGGATTTGTCGCTGTTTGAAAATTCAGCGTTAACTAATCATGCCTTAGATATTCCTACCCAAGTTACTGATGATATTCCCATTACTTATGTGCCTGCGCGAAACACAATCTTTTTGTCCGTCGCCATGGGATGGGCTGAAGTGTTAGAAGCGAAGGCGATTTTTATTGGTGTCAATGCGGTAGATTATTCAGGTTACCCAGATTGTCGTCCGGAATTTATTGCTGCATTTCAGTCTATGTGTGATTTGGCTACCAAAGTGGGGGTTGAGGGCAAAAGTATTGAAATACTCACGCCTCTTATCAATATGACTAAAGCTGAGATCATTAAAGAAGGCGTGCGCTTAGGCGTAAACTATGCTGATACTGTGTCTTGTTACCAAGCAACACAAGAGGGATTGGCATGTGGGCAGTGTGATTCTTGTCAGTTAAGGGCCCAAGGGTTTGCGGATGCCGGGTTAATTGATCCCACACGATATCAATAAACCGTCATAACCTGATGATTTATATGGTCTATTGGTAGAATCTATCTAGGTAGTGGGAGATTGAATACAGATTGATCTATATCAGAGAATAATAATATCCTAATGTTCCGTCTTCTAACACACTGCATACATACTAATAAATACAGGGGGTGCTATGTCGGATAGGAAAAAGCTTGCCATTATTGCTACAAAAGGAAGCCTGGATTGGGCTTACCCACCTTTTATTCTCGCTTCTACAGCGGCTGCACTTGACTATGAAGTGCAAATCTTTTTTACATTTTACGGTCTCACATTGCTGCGTAAAGATGTGAATCTTAAAGTGACACCACTCGGAAACCCCGCGATGCCAATGCCGATGGGAATGGATAAGTGGTTCCCAGTGATGGGCACTACGCTGCCCGGTATGGAAGCCATTATGTCTTCAATGATGAAAGCAAAAATGAAGAAGAAGGGTGTAGCGAGTATAGAAGAGCTAAGAGAGCTCTGTTTAGAAGCAGAAGTTAAGTTTGTTGCCTGCCAAATGACAGTGGATCTGTTCGACTTTGAACATGACGATCTGCTGGATGATATTGAGTACGGCGGTGCTGCAACATTCTTTGAGTTTGCCGAAAAAGCAAATATCACACTATACGTATAAAAATAATTAGTTCTAATAAAGCGCTATAAAAATCGTACTTTTTATTTGGCAGGGTTTGCCATTGTTCACTAGGACGGGAGGAGTCTATGAGAATTAACAAGAAATTTTTTACAACATTAATGATTATCCTAAGTATGGGTAGTCATGCAGTTTTCGCGGAATCGGAAACGAAGAATAACGCCCCATCAAATATTCCTGCTCACGGAATGATGAATCCCATGATGGGCATGAATCCAATGATGCAGATGATGAATCCCATGATGATGAACGGAATGATGGGGATGAATCCTATGATGATGCAAATGATGAACCCAATGATGATGGGCATGATGAATCCTATGATGGGAATGATGAATCCGATGGCCATGATGGGCGGTATGGGTGGCATGAACGCTATGAATCCAATGTCTATGATGGGCGGTATGGGCGGTATGAATCCGATGGGCATGATGGGTGGTGCTAATAATGCCAATCCTATGGGTCAAATGATGAAGCCTGAACAGTACACTGACTGGTTTAATCAGATGTCTGAAATGATGAAGCAATATGCTTCCCCTGCACAAACACCGGCAGCAAAGTAATCTGCTAGGCGTTAAAGCCTATTGGAATAACGATTTAAGGAAGATTTATACGACAAGGACGTCAACCTTCTTTAAATTTGCAGTTTTTTTTGATATCACACAATGCCAATTTGCAGTGGTGCTGCTATAATCGCGCCCTTTAAATAACTCGCAATATCTTCATGGAAGAACTTTCAAACATACATATCATCGCAATCTGGGGTTTCTGCATCGCCCTGGTATTTGGATTTGTTGGCAATAAGACCCATTTCTGCACCATGGGCGCCATCAGTGATGTCGTTAATATCGGCTCACGTGGACGCATAGGTGCTTGGTTTGTGGGGATTGGTATCGCCGTACTTGGTGTGCAATTTTTACGCTCCCAAGGATTTATTGACCTGGGCGAATCAATGTATTTGTCTACTCAGTTCTTAATTCTTAGTTACGTGCTAGGTGGATTCATTTTTGGCATAGGGATGACCTTAGCTGCGGGTTGCGGTCAGCGTAACTTGGTTCGAGTCGGTGGTGGTAATCTTAAATCGCTAGTAGTGGTCTTGGTGTTAGGTATTACTGCTTACATGACGTTGCGAGGTTTGCTAGCACTATTACGGATTAACTATATCTACAAAGCGGATATAGAATTACAGGACTTAGGCATGAATTCTCAAAGCCTAACTCAAGGTGTGAGTGCCTTAACAGGTATTCCTGATGGCACTAGTATGCAGACGATCGTCGCTCTCATTGTTGGTATTGGGTTTATTGCGTACGCTGTGAAACAACAAGAGTTTCGGACTAGCTTCGACAATATTCTTGCGGGTTTAACCATTGGTGGCTGTGTTGTCGCCGCGTGGTTTGTGACAGGTTATCTTGGCCAAGACGATTTTGATCCGATTGCGCCCCAAGGATTAACATTTGTTGGTCCTACTGGAAATACAATTAGTTACTTGATGACATTTACCGGTGCGCAAATCAATTTTGGAATTGCCGTTACCTTTGGGATGATTCTAGGTTCATTCATTTACGCGATTATTTCTGGTACTTTTAGAATAGAAACATTTAGTAATCAATCTGAGATGGTAAGTCATCTGATTGGTGCAGTCATGATGGGGTTTGGTGGTGTGTTGTCTTTTGGATGCACTATAGGCCAAGGTGTCACAGGTATTTCTACTCTGGCAATAGGCTCTTTCATCACCTTGCTCATGATCGTTTTCGGTTGTGCGTTAACTATGAAGGTGCAATATCACATGCTCGACGAAAAATCGTTTATTGGGGCTGTGGTCACCGGGACTGCTGAATTATTAAACCCGTTTCATAAAGAATAATAAATAATATAGATTGAATACTCATAAGTTGCTTTGCAACGCGTTGGTTATGAGTATAATGAGCACCCCTCGTATTCCTGCAGATAGTTATATTAGTTAGTCACTGTAGGATGCTCCATGAACTCGGTTTTACTGCTCACGCGGTATCGCCAGTGTGATATGGGCCGTTAGCTCAGTTGGTAGAGCAGTTGGCTTTTAACCAATTTGTCGAGCGTTCGAGTCGCTCACGGCCCACCATTTTCTTCTCATAATAAATCAAATAACGAGCCCGGCCTCGTTGAGTCTAAATATTAAACAGCTGAAATTGGGCGAATATACGTACTATAGTCGTTTAAATAAGCCTTTTTAAACTATAAAGTTTTCCCATTGTCTTTAAATTAGACTAATGTCATTTACTAGCGCGATAGCGCTAAATTTTATTCAATAATATAAAAGCGAGTTATTTGAGTAATGTTTATTATCAAAGGACTACTAGATAGAGTGTTATTTGCTGTTGGTGTATTGCTGTTCATGCAGGTACCACATTTTGTCGATCAATATACGCAGCGCTTAGGTGGCTACTATCAGGCGCAAGTTAATCACTTGGATCAATATCAGCAGATTGCTAAAAAGCAGCATCAAGGCAATTTGGATGGGTTGATTCAAGAGTTCATGTCTAGTGAAAAAGCCTCTGTACGAGAGACGGGAAATAATATTAGTGTTATTAGAGGTGAGGCGAAGTCACTCAAGGACGATCTTTATGTGCTTGATCATAAATCGCTCGCTTCCAAGCTAATGCATTTAGCAACAAGTACACGTTATGACATTGCTGAGCAAACATTAACAAACTATAAACCGGGTGTGCCGTTTTCGATTGAAAGTTTAGTATGTGCTTTGTTAGGTGGCGTATTTATGAGTATGTTGTTTAATTCCGTCTTGTTTGTGCCTAGGCTGTTTAAGCGTAAACCTAAGAAAGTTTCGAACGCAGCTAAAAAGCGAATTGAGCCGACAGTGACTAGAGTGGCAAGAGCTGGTTAGATAATCACTTGCAAATAGACGATACAAAAGAGCCGCAACAATTATACGACACCAGTGGCATCACTAGTTATGGCGTAAAAGTGTTATGGCTCTTGTTTACCCTATTTATATTTTACGGTGCGTTAATCCCATTTAATTTTGTTTTTGATAATGACTTAATTGCGGACAAAATTCGCAATTTTAACTGGGTGCCTTTTGTGCGTGCTGATGGTTCACGCCATTCAATTCCAGATATCGTCCAAAATGTTTTATTTTTTATACCCTTTGGGTTTCTTGGTGTGTTGTCGTTCGCAAAGAATAAATTTTTTGCTGTATTCTTGGTGACGTTCTTTGGTTTTATTATTAGTCTTAATATAGAGATACTTCAGCTATTAACGGAAAATCGAAACACCACAGTCACTGATTTAGTTTGTAATACTATCGGTGGAGCAATAGGTGCAGTGGCTGCATTTATATTGTTTGGTATTTTTTGTTTGCTGATGAAGTCAGCATCATTTCAACGTACATTTAATAATAAGTTTTATTATTTATTCGTATTCAGCTTTTTGGTAATTGCAGCGAGTAGTTTACAGCCGTTTGATTTCACTCTTGATGTGGGTGCGGTATGGGATAATGTCAAAGGAGTGATGGAAAATCCTGGGCAGTTAACTATTAGCTTCACTGATGAATTTGTTGTGGGCTTTCACTTCTTTTTGTTTGCTGTCGTTACTGCGCTTTGGCTGCGTAGTATAAATAATGTCTTGTGGCCAATAGCGGGGATATTGTTAAGTGCTAGCGTAGGTGTGTTCTTTGAGCTAGCGCAGTTTATCGTATCTTCACGTTCGCCATCTATACAAGATCTTATTGTGGTGTTACTAGGGTGTTTTTCTGGTGGAGTATTTGCCTTGATAGTACCAAAGAAAATGCCACCAGTGATTTGGATTGTTCCAATGATCGTTATCACTTTAATGACTGCCGCTATACAAACGCTTGCACCATTTGAAATGCGCTTAGCGCACTTAAGCATGGGTATGGTGCCATTCTTGTCTTATTACGAATCATCGACGTTTACTGCCATCGCAAACTTTTTAGAAGGGATGATTACTTATATCCCATTAGGCTTTGTATTGCAGTACGCTATATCACGTCGCCGTAGTGCATTTATATTGATAGTGATGATTGTGGCGGTGTTAGCTTACGGTCTGGAGTATGCACAAGGGTGGATTGAAGGAAGATATCCTGATATTACAGATGTGATTGGAGCAGTGATTGGAGCAGTGATTGCAGGTTCTTTATGTCTGCGTTGGTCTCGTGTTTTTGAGCAGGACAAGCCAACACTTAAAGAAGTGTCTGAAAAAACCTTAGTAACGTAATGACAATGTCTATATCCGTTCATCTTCTATACATGCGACTTCATCCTCAGTAAGAAAAATTTGTGTTAAGTCTTTCACATAATCATAATCACTAACACGCAGTTAATTATTGGAAGCAAAAACAACATGAATAAATTTAGAGGTCTTCTTTTCGCCGCAATTATTGCTAATGCTTTATTTGTTAGTAGTGCGCATGCATTGGTGGTGGACTTTGAAGAATTTGACAGCATTGGACTTCTAGATGTCTTTCTGGGTGGGAATATCGATTTAGAGGCGGCTAATGCGACACATAGGTTAATGGGCGCGGGCCAGCCATTTGGTAATAATAACGGTATTACATTCTCTGGTGGTGTATTGTTGCAAGATCCGTTGAATAGTAATGCGCTTCCTATTATGGGTGATGGTGGTTCTATTTATTATGGCACGGCATTTTCGCCATCGACTTCAATCACGACTTCTAATTATACAAACACTCTTTCAATCAATATCGCTTCTGATGAAATGGTGAAGAGAGTGTCAGGGTCATTTGTTCATGGATTGGATACTAGGTTAGATGGGCAAAATGTATTGATCGACTATGCTGTTAATTATTTCGTTGATGTAGCAGGTGTAGAGACTCTTTTTACCCAACAGTTGGCTGATCAAATATTTGATGATGGCGCAAGTGTAGTGTCGTTTGATTTAGATACTGATACGTTGGTGGGTGCAGCAATGGGTGCATTTATTAATCGAGTTGAAATTACTACTGCTGGATATGATTTTGACAGTACTCGCAATGATGATTTTGAGTTTGATTTCTTGCTTAGCTCTGTTAGCTTTAACGAATTAGCAAGTCCAGTTCCTGTACCAGCAGCACTACCATTATTTATGAGCGCGTTGTTGGGTGGGTTTGTTGCCGCCCGACGTAAGAAGTCGAGCGACCACAAAATTTCTAGTTAGAAATTTACTTCTGTTTAATCTGAGTTTCACCAGATCCAGTTTCACCTAAGTTATCTTTCCACGTCAGTGCAATCGTGTCGCCTGCTGCGCCACCTTTGATTTTGAAAGATAAGTAAGGGTTTTTGGAAATACCTGTTCCCCAGTTAGCATTCAGTACTACTACTTCGTTGTGGGTGACAAGTATTTCTTGAATGTACTCTGCAGGCACTAATTCTCCTGTACTCTTATCTTTACGTGCACCAGTCTCCATTGGGTGAGTCATGAGTGCTTTTACTGTTGTCACTCCGTCCTTCAGGGTGGCTCTAATCTTTACTTTCTTATCCATGAGTTATTCCTCTCGTGCTTAATTATGCGCAGCCGCCTGCGGTCACTTTGACAGATTGTTTTGCAATGAACTTGCCACTAGCTGTTTCAACAATCGCAACTACATTTGATGTTTCACGCATCTTTACACGAGTCGCGATAGTGGCTTCAATATTTTCATTGATGAAGAATGTGGCAATGTAAGGGCGAGGATTATTTTCGACCAATACGCTAATTGATTTAACATCCTGCATGTCAGTCGATACGGTCACAGGAACGGTTGCACCATTACTGGCAATCTCTGGTGCGTCAATTGTAATCCCGCCTTCTTTCGGTTCTACGCCATTAGTCACTGCTGCGTATGAATCTTCATAAGCAGTGGTATCAAATGCAGCGGCCGGCCATTCTGCAAATACAGTTTTAGCGAAGCCTGAAATAGTGCCGATAAGGGCGCCTATGGAGCCTAGTTTTAATGCATGTCTTCTAGTAATTTTCATAATTTTCCATCTATTAAATGTGGTCTATTGCTTGCAAATTGGAACGTATTCTATACGGGTCGCCTACGTTTTGTTAAGCAGAGATTATTTATGTTTGTTGCGAAACTCTATTAATTCATCCTTTTTAGCCTCGATACGCGCTTTGCTATGTGGATCAATACCTGTTTGACGTGCAGCAATGAGTAAATGTTCCACGGCTGTTTCAAATCTTGCATGCATAAGGTCATAATTTGATAATGCTTCGTGGCTGCGCCAAGGCTGGCCCGCGCCATCCGCTGCTCGTGCTCTTAGACGCTCTATTGCGGGATTTCCGGTGATATCGTTGCCCAACGTATCAAGTTTATCTAGTGCTTCCTTAGGCTTTTTATCCTCTAATAAGGCGGTAGCTAAATAATAAATCACTGACTCATTTTGTGGGTATAAATCATCCAATTCTTGCAATATTTTAAGTGCATTGTCTATTTGGCGATCAGCGATGAAAGCTTGAGCACGTGCAAGTTCTATCGGAAATCGTTCATTATTGCTAGGGATAATTTTATCTAGTGCGCGTAAAGCTTGTTTGCCACGGCCGAGGCGATTTAAAGCGATAGAGTATATGTAGTAGTTTAAGTTATTTGATTCTTCTGCAATTAGCTTTTGATAATGGTTGACTAATGCATTTGGGTCGCTTGAGATGCCAATTGCACGGGCTTTTGCATACTGAAAGTGAACGGTGTCTTCGACATAGCGTTTGCCTTTGAATTGTTCGGCACGAACTTTTGAATCACTAATACGCGAGGTGGTTAATGGGTGACTGCGCAAAAATTCAGGGATTTTGCTTTGATTGATTTGAGAGTGGGCATTTAAACGCTCGAAGAATCTAGGCATACCGAATGGATCGAGGTTGGCATTGATGAGAAGTGACATACCTATGCGGTCAGCTTCCTGTTCAAATGCGCGGCTGTATGACAACGAGGCATCTTGAAAAGCACCTAGAGTGGCAGTGCCAGCAGCCTGTCCAGCCTCACCTCCATAAATAGTAGCCAATACAGTACCTAGTAATGCGATGGTATTAATCACGCTTAATTTTTGTTGGCGTGCAAATCGACGTGCGATGTGGCGTTGAGAGACGTGTGAAATTTCGTGAGCGACAACACTGGCAAGCTCAGATTCGGACTGACTAAGTATCAATAGACCGCTATTGATGGCCACGATACCACCAGGCATAGCAAAAGCATTAATGCGTGAGTCAAATACTAAGCGGAAATAAAATGGAAAATCTGAATTAAGACCACCGGAAATTAAACGTGTGCCTAACGATTGGAGATAATTTCTTAGCTCGGGATCTTGCGACACGGGCAAGCGTTGATTTACCTGAGCGACTAATATTTTACCTAATTCAATTTCTTGGTTAACACTCAACAGTGCGCTAGCTGGATCACCAATATCAGGCAAGATGATGCCGTAGTCTTCCTCGCTATTCACAGCAGTAAAACTGCTCATGACAGTTAATACTAGTGATAGTAAAAAATATCGCCAGCGGTAATTGGTTGGATTCAAAGCATTTCTCTTTGTGTAATTTTTAAGATTAACATTAGAGGACCGGACATTAGTGGTAATTATGGCACATTGATGTACGAGTTAATTTTATGACAATGTGCTGATGGCTAAATTCACAGGCTTAAGCTAATTTGATCTGTGTCTAGTTGGATGAGGTGTGATCTAGTTCATTCTAGCGCTATCGCCAGCTTGACTATACAAAAGGGGTTAATCATAATATCACCGTCTTCTAATATAGACTTAACTACACATTCTGTAGTTGTTTTATTAGAACGTTCATCCGCTATACTGGCTGAACGACCTATATATTGTAATAACGTTCTATTACTTTAATTTTACAGCTTAAGATTATAACGGAGGTTCTGTTAATGGCAGATTTTGATCAAGAATTAGATGCGTGTGGGTTAAATTGCCCTTTACCTATTTTACGTGCAAAGAAATCACTATCAAGTTTAGAGAGTGGTCAAGTGCTACGTATTATCGCAACTGATCCAGGTTCAGTGAAAGATTTTGAAGCATTTGCTAAGCAAACAGGCAATGAATTGCTTGAGTCTAGCGAAGAAGGTGGAAAATTCCATTTCTTGGTTAAGAAGAAGTAATAACCACGCCAATTTTTATTGGAAGAATTAAGTCGAGCGGTCCGTACAAATTGCTGCGGAGTTTCTCTTTAGCGATCTAATTGGTTGTTAAGGCGTCAAGAGCGTGTATTATTGCACGCTTTGCTTGGTTTAATACCACAGCGGGCAAGGCCCGGATGTGATGAAAATAGATGCGTCATATAATCTCAATCTTATTAGAAAATGAAGCAGGGGCCTTGTCACGAGTGTCAGGTCTATTTTCTGCGCGCGCCTATAATATTGCGTCATTAACTGTTGCGCCGACAGATGATCCAACTATCTCTCGTATCACGGTAGTGGCACATGGCGAAGATGCTGTGGTTCAACAAATCATTAAACAGTTGAATAAGCTTGTCGATGTTATCAATTTGATGGATCTGACAGAGAATGAACATTTTGAACGTGAGATTATGCTGGTGAAAATTGAACCTAAAGGGGCGCAGTTAGATCAGCTTAAGGTCGCGATACATGAACTTGCTGCACGTAAGTTAGAGCAACATGAAAACATTATTACCTTAGAAATAACCAATATAGGCTTGAAGCTTAACGAAGCGATTGAAAGGCTGAAACCCTATAATGTCATTGAAGTTGTGCGCTCCGGCGCCGTCGGCATTGGCAGTGGTGATTCTCTGTTACGCATTTAATAAAATTATTCACGATTAGAATAGTCTAGTAGGAGCTATGCATGAACGTTTATTACGATAAAGACGCTGACCTTTCCCTGATTCAGGCTAAAAAAGTAGCCATTCTTGGTTATGGATCACAGGGCCACGCACACGCGAATAACTTAAAAGAATCTGGTGTATCCGTTGTTGTAGGGTTGCGTCCAAATTCAAAGTCAGAAGCTAAAGCAAAATCAGCTGGACTAGAAGTGATGTCTATCGAAGATGCGGTAGCAAATTCTGATGTCATTATGATTTTGGCTCCGGATGAGCATCAAGCTTCTTTATATAAAGATCAAATTGCGCCAAATATTAAGCAGGGTGCAACCATTGCATTCGCTCATGGCTTCAATGTTCACTTTGAGCAAATTGAACCTAGAGAAGACCTAGACGTTATTATGATTGCGCCTAAAGGCCCAGGCCATCTTGTGCGTTCTACTTATAAAGAAGGCGGCGGTGTTCCAACATTAATCGCGGTATTCCAAGACGCTTCTGGTTCAGCGCAAAAAACAGCAATGTCATATGCATCAGCTAACGGCGGTGGTCGTGCAGGTATTATTGAGACGACATTCCGTGAAGAAACTGAAACTGATTTATTCGGTGAGCAAGCCGTGTTATGTGGTGGTGCAACCGCATTAGTGCAAGCTGGTTTTGAAACATTAACTGAAGCAGGTTATGCGCCAGAAATGGCTTACTTCGAATGTTTACATGAGCTTAAGTTGATTGTTGATCTTATGTATCAAGGTGGTATTGCTAACATGCGCTACTCGATCTCGAATACAGCAGAATATGGTGACTTAACGCGTGGACCTCGTGTTGTGACTGATGAAACTAAAGCTGAAATGCGCAAAATCTTAGAAGAAATTCAATCTGGTAAATTTGCACGTGAATTTATCTTAGAAAACCAAGCAGGTGCTGCGACACTTAAAGCGATGCGTCGACAAGGCCGCGAACATCCAATAGAAGAAGTGGGTGACAAGCTACGTAGTATGATGCCTTGGATTAAAGAAAATCAGTTGGTTGATAAATCTAAAAACTAATCGGTTTTTGTTTATCGCCTAATTTGGGTGGGAAGCCATAATCTAATAATATGCTTCCAATTGCAAAAGAGTTACAAACTGTTTTCATATTCGGCACGCTGATATTAATCGGCGTGCAGTTTGTGTTTGCTCCCTACGCCGTATTGCTGTGGATTCCATGGCTTATCTTATGTTTTTTTATTCGCGATTTTCATCGTGATATTCCCCCTATACCGCTTGCCAGTATTAGTCCTGTTGATGGGGTCGTGGCCCATATTGAGCAGATGCAAAATCCATTCATAGATCAAGCAAGCTGTTGCTACACTATTCAACAATCTCGTTGGGGCGAGTTCAATATGCATAGTCCTGTCGAAGGTAAAGTTGAACAGTTGTGGGTAACAGATGCAGGCAACACTAACAAAGCACTAGTGTATTGGATCCGTACTGATGAAAAAGATGATGTTGTTGTGCACATCATACTGGATTCTGCACTCCAACACGGAAGTACCACTTTGCATCCAGGTGAGCGCGTTGGTCAGGGACGTCGTTGTGGATTTGTGGCGGCGGGGTGTAAAGTGAACATATATTTACCAAAAAATGTTCAGCAAATTGCAGTTGTTGGCGATAAAGTCACCGCTGGAAAAAACATACTGACTCAATTTATCCATTAAACTAGCGCTATGACAGAACCGACTAATTCAAGAAAAGGCATATACTTATTGCCTAACCTGTTGACTACAGGTGCGCTGTTCGCGGGATTTTATGCCATCGTCTCTGCCAACCTGGATAGATTTGAGCAAGCGGCTATCGCCGTGTTTATCGCCATGGTGTTAGATGGTCTGGATGGACGCGTTGCAAGACTGACAAATACAGAAAGTAGTTTTGGTAAGGAATATGACAGTCTTTCAGATATGGTGTCGTTTGGCTTAGCGCCGTCGTTGGTTATGTTTGAGTGGTCCCTTCAGCATGTTATTTACGAAGGTTGGTTGTTACAAAAATTAGGTTGGTTAGCAGCATTCTTCTATACCGCGGCAGGAGCGCTTCGTTTAGCACGTTTTAATTCACGTTCTGCTGATCAAGATAAGCGATATTTCCAAGGCTTGCCAAGTCCGGCAGCGGCAGGTGTTATGTTGGGATTTGTATGGGCCTGCCATGACTTGAAATATACCGGCGCCGACTTATGGTTTTTCGCATTTGGCCTGACGTTATTATCTGGCGGCTTAATGGTGAGTAATTTTAGCTACTACAGTTTTAAAGAATTTGATGTGCGTAATAAAATTCCATTTATAGCGCTACTGGCGATTGTAGGTGTGTTTATATTGGCTTCTATTGATCCGCCCAAATTGATGTTTGCAGTATTTTTAATCTATGCTTTAACGGGGCCAGCGACAAATATTGTACGTTCATTTCGAAAACGCTCTCGTTTGGCAAATAATCGAGAAAAGATCACTAAATAAGCATTGCCAAACAATAATTGACTCATATATAGTAGTTGCCATGCAACCGTATAAAAATAATATTCAGATTCAATCACCTGCAGGCAGCAAATTGCCGGCATGTGTGTCTGTTTTTGCATTACTCCTCCTGCCGCGCTAGCGGCTATAGATCCCTGGCGAGGGTAAACGTATTCCAACATCATATTTTTTTTATTTACCTTATAATTGCGTAGATACGCAGAAACCGTCAGCTATGGCGGAGATTAAATGTCGGAGTAGTAGAAATGGACAGCAAAAAATTAATCATATTTGATACCACCTTGCGCGATGGAGAGCAAAGTCCTGGGGCCTCGATGACCAAGGATGAAAAGCTACATATTGCAAAATCATTAGAGCGGATGAATGTTGATATCATTGAGGCAGGATTCCCTATCGCTAGTCCTGGCGATTTTGACTCAGTCAAAGCAGTCGCCACAGCAGTGACAGAGAGTACAGTGTGCGGATTAGCGCGAGCACTTGATCGTGATATCGATCGTGCCGGTGAAGCGCTAAAACCTGCTAAGTCTGGTCGTATCCATACATTCATTGCGACGTCGCCCATACATATGGAGCGCAAGCTACGCATGAAGCCTGATGAGGTGGTTGAGCAAGCCATAGCGGCAGTCAAGCGTGCGAGTAAATACACAGACAACATAGAATTTTCTCCTGAAGACGCAGGTCGATCAGAATTGGATTTCTTATGTCGTATCATTGAAAAAGTTATTGATGCGGGTGCAACAACAATTAATATTCCGGACACGGTTGGATACAACATTCCTCATCAGTTTGGTGAATTGGTTGGCAACTTAATTAAAAACATTCCTAACTCAGATAAAGCAGTGTTCTCTGTGCATTGTCATAATGATTTAGGTTTGGCGGTTTCAAATTCACTTTCCGCAGTATTGAATGGTGCACGCCAAGTGGAATGTACAATTAATGGTTTGGGCGAACGCGCAGGTAATGCTTCTTTAGAAGAAGTGGTGATGACAGTGCGTACACGCCAAGATGTTTTTCCGTGCGACACTAGCTTGGATACAACTCAGATTGTGTCGACATCTCGTTTGGTTTCTACCATCACAGGTTTTCCTGTGCAGCCTAACAAAGCGATTGTTGGGGCAAACGCGTTTGCTCATGAATCAGGCATTCATCAAGACGGAGTATTAAAAGCGCGTGAGACTTATGAAATTATGCGCGCCGAGGATGTGGGTTGGAGCGAGAACCGTATGGTACTTGGTAAACATTCAGGTAGAAATGCATTTCGTTCACGTTTAACCGAGCTCGGAATGGATTTTGAATCGGATGAAGATTTAAATCGTGCATTCATTGCATTTAAAGATCTTGCAGATAAAAAGCATGAAATCTTTGATGAAGATTTGTTTGCTTTAGTCGCAGATGACGATGCGCACTTAGAAGAAAAGTTTAAATTGGTATCGTTACGCGTCTGTTCCGATACGAATAAAGTGCCTGATGCAGATCTTGTGTTGTCCATAGATGGAGAAGAAAAGTCATCAAACGCGGGTGGCGGTGGACCAGTCGATGCTGCGTTTCAAGCGATCGAAGTACTTGCGAAAAGTAATACTAAATTACAGCTTTACTCGGTGAATAGTATTACAAGTGGTACAGATGCACAGGGAGAAGTGACAGTTCGACTAGATAAAGAAGGACGCATTGTCAATGGGCATGGTGCCGATACAGATATTGTCATTGCATCCGTCAAAGCATATCTAAACGCATTAAACAAAATTCACTTTACTATGGATCGACAGCATCCACAGCACGGCCAAGTGTAATGAAAGATCAATTCTCACTGGATGAGTCAACGCGTCATGCTTACCTGAATGCATTAGATATTCAGCAATGGCATGCGCGTGATTCAGAAAGCGAAGAAGATGTAGCAGAATATGCAGTGCAAGAGGTGAAGCAACATACTGCGACAGCGGCGCAAGATGCTAGTTCTGCAAAAGCAACAGCGCCTAAGTCATTACCAGCAGCGTCTGATATTCCACAGACAACTAAAATTGACGTCGATAAAATTTCCAAAATGGATCTGCCGTCGTTGGAGCTTTATGTAAGAGGTTGTGATGCGTGTGATTTACATAAAACACGTAAACAGACTGTGTTTGGAAAGGGGCATCATAAAGCAGATTGGTTAATTATTGGTGAAGCGCCGGGGGCAGATGAGGATAGGGAGGGTGAACCTTTTGTTGGGCGTGCAGGGCAATTACTTACGCAAATGTTACGTGCAATTGGTTTGACTAGAGAAGAAGTGTTTATTGCAAATATTTTAAAATGTCGTCCGCCAAATAATCGTGACCCTAAACCTGAAGAGGTGAGTGCGTGTAGTGCTTACTTAAATCGCCAAATTGAATTGCTAGAGCCAAAAATTGTTTTGGCGTTAGGTAGGATTGCGGCGCAATCATTGCTGCAAAGTACTGTGCCTATAGGTAAAATGCGCGGCAAGCTATATCACCTTGAAAAAAATAATATTCCTGCAGTGGTAACTTATCATCCGGCTTATTTGTTACGTAGCCCAAAAGAAAAACGCAAAGTGTGGGAAGATTTAAAATTTGCGCGTCAACAAATTATTTCTTAATAGGTTAACTAGATATGAGTGCAGTTTTAGAATCGACTGATCCAAGTTATCGTTTAATGGAATTAAATGATTTGGCGCGTGTGATGGAAATTGAAGAAATTGCCTATGAATATCCTTGGAGCCAGGCAATCTTTCGAGACTGTATTAAGGCTGGTTATCACTGTTGGGTGGCAGAGTTTGAAAATCAAGTGATCGGATATGCAATATTTATTAATGCAGTCCAAGAATGCCATTTACTGAATTTGTGTATTAATCCAACGCTACAAGGAAGAGGCTTAGGGCGCAAATTGCTTGCCAATGTATTAAGTAATGCAAAAGACTATAATGCTACTTGTGTATTTCTAGAAGTACGTCCATCAAACAAATATGCCGTTGCTTTATATGAGTCTGAGGGATTTAATGAAGTGGGTG
>CALJEX010000083.1 GCA_938074525.1 uncultured Gammaproteobacteria bacterium | reverse complement strand
AGCGCTGCAACAGCTAAATATAAAACGATTGCACGCATATTATTTTTCTTTCTCTTTTAGGTCGGTGGGAACATCGTAAGGTAATGACATTATCTGTGCACTATTGCCCGAAGCTGATCCTATAGCAAGTTGATTCTTTTTTGCTGCTTCTATTCTTAGTACAGCAAGACCAGAATATTTGTTGTCGCCTTCATGTACCACTGACAAAAATTTACCGATAGCTTGGTCTGAGTCTTGGGTGTAAATGTCATCGCCAGCATTGATCGCTTCTTCTTGTGCCACTTCAAGTCTAAACATACGTCTATTTGCATTGCCTAAGTAATGTAGTCGCGCAACAATTTCTTGCCCAGGGTAACAACCCTTGCTAAAGCTGACACCATCGATTAATTCCATGTTGGCCATCTGAGGTACAAACGCCTCTTGCACATTCTGCGTAATATTCGGCAGTCCTGCCATAATGTCTAACCATTCCCAGTATGAATGGCTATAGACAGTGATATCATCAATGTTTAATTGCTGGAGCTGTTGTGGCTGTTGATTACAGATGACTAAGTAACGTGGACTGATGCCCGGGATATTCATGCATAGGCAATCGTCATTGGTGCTAACTTGATAATGCGAATCAGGTGATTTGAGTGTCAATGCGTTCAATACTTTTTCTTGATTATCATTGCAAATCCCTAACAATAATGCGTGATCCATAAGCTTTATGACAACTTTGGAGCGCATCACATACATTTGTAATCGTTTCATTACCTCTTCAGCGACATCGTTAGAGGTTAGTAGAAGATAAGCGTCATCACGTTTGCAGATATAAAAGATTGCCAGCATGCGTCCTTTCGGTGTGCAGTAGCTGCTGATCTGTCCCGCGCTAGAAGTAACGGCGGTAATATCATTAGAAAACTGTCCTTGTAAAAATGTTGTCGCATCTTCCCCTTCCACTTGGTAGCAAACTAAATGGTTTAAGTTGACCAGAGTAGGTTTATCCAGGTCGGTTGAAAAGTGATCTGGGGTAGAGGCATTGTCTAGAATGGTTGCTGTCACTATCGGTTCCCTGTACAGATGGAGTGCGTATTTGATTGCAAAATTAGCTTGTCAAGCTAGCTTCTGAAGCCAAAGTAATGTAATTTCCTGCCTCTTGTTATACCTCCACGGGTATACAATTCACGCGCTAGCAACTATGATTTTGAATATAACCAATTCACTAAGTATCGATACAGAGTCATAAAATCGAATCGAGCGGGTGCGGCTAAGTTAATAGTCAGTACCTAAGTATATATACAGGAAGTTAGGAGTCATTTTTCATGGGCACACCTCAACGGCCATTGTCGCCACATTTAGGGATATATCGCTGGCAGCTAACCATGGCGCTATCCATTCTCCATCGTATGAGTGGAGTATTTCTCAGCTTTGGCGCAGTAGTGATGGTCATAGTCCTGGCTGCGATTGAGTCAGGAGCAAGCCAGTTTCAAACCGTTCAATCATGGCTTAGTCATCCCATTGGGCTAATATTGCTCGTTGGTTGGTCATTCGCACTTTATTTGCACTTAGCGAATGGTGTGCGTCATTTAATTTGGGATGCTGGCGCATTATTAGAGAAAGATACAGCCAATCGATCAGGTTTATTTGTGATTGCATTTGCGGTCATTGCTACGGCGGCCACTTGGGCCCTCGCGTGGAGTTGAAATAGATGAGTTTAAGAACACCATTATCAAATGCCAAAGGTCTAGGATCTGCTAAAGAGGGTGCGCACCATTGGTGGGCACAACGTTTGACGTCAATTGCGTTGGTGCCTTTGACTATTTGGTTAGCGTTCACCATCGCCAGTTTTGGTGAATTTAGTTATGACGCTGTCATCGTATGGATGCAATCGCCGTTAGTTTCTGTCGCATTGGCATTACTTGTGGTGACTATGTTTTATCACGTACAGCTAGGGGTGCAGGTCATCATCGAAGATTATGTCGGTGGTTGGAGAAAAGTAGCCTCATTAATCGCTCTGAATTTTGCATGTATTGCTCTTACATTCATGGGCTTATTTTCAATTATTAAAGTATCTTTGTAATCCTATGGGCGAAAGTTATAAGTTTATAGACCACTCTTACGACGTACTCGTTGTTGGTGCTGGTGGTGCAGGTTTGCGTGCAACATTTGGCATGGCAGTCAGCGGGTTATCAACGGCATGTATCACTAAAGTATTTCCAACACGCAGTCACACAGTGGCGGCACAAGGAGGCATGAGTGCTTCATTGGGAAATATGGGTGAAGATGATTGGCGCTGGCATATGTATGACACGGTAAAAGGGTCAGACTGGTTAGGCGATCAAGATGCAATCGAATATATGTGTCGAGAAGCGGTTCCCGCTATTGTTGAGTTAGAGCATTATGGCGTGCCATTCTCTAGAACAGACGAAGGAAAAATCTATCAGCGCCCATTTGGTGGCATGACAACAAGATACGGTGAGGGTATTGCCCAACGTACATGTGCTGCAGCAGACCGAACAGGGCACGCAATTTTACACACTTTGTATCAACAATCGCTGAAGCATAATGCTGAATTCTATATTGAGTACTTTGCCATCGATTTATTAATGGATGACGACGGTACTTGTCGAGGCGTTATTGCGATCGATTTGGCTACTGGTGAATTACATCGTTTCCGTGCTCACCAAGTGCTATTAGCCACAGGTGGGTACGGACGTACTTACTTCTCTTGTACTTCAGCACATACATGTACTGGTGATGGTAACGCCATGATTTTGCGGGCAGGAATGCCTTTGCAAGATATGGAATTTGTTCAATTTCACCCAACCGGCATCTATGGTTCAGGTTGCTTGATTACTGAGGGTGCTAGAGGTGAGGGTGGCTATCTTACTAATGCTCAAGGTGAACGATTCATGGAGCGTTATGCACCCAACGCTAAAGATCTCGCTTCAAGAGACGTCGTCAGTCGTTCCATGACAATGGAAATCAATGAAGGACGTGGCATCGGCGACGAAGCTGATCATATACATTTGCATTTAGAGCATTTAGGCGCAGATGTGATTAATGAAAAACTCCCAGGTATTGCCGAAAGTGCAAGAATATTCGCTGGTGTAGATGTGACTAAAAATCCAATTCCTGTTCTGCCTACAGTGCACTACAACATGGGTGGCATTCCCACCAATCATTATGGTCAAGTGGTGAACTTGGTTAACGGTGATCCAGACACGGTAATGCCTGGCTTAATGGCGATTGGTGAAGCAGCCTGTGTGTCGGTACATGGCGCTAACCGATTAGGTTCGAATTCACTACTAGATCTGATTGTGTTTGGTCGCGCGGCGGCAATTAGAGCGGCTGAGCTTGTGAAACCAAATACTCCTCATCCAAGTCTTCCAGAACATGCGACTGAAAAAGTCATGGATCGCTTTGATGCATTGCGTCACTCCAACGGAAGTACCAGTACAGCAGAGTTACGTTTGAATTTGCAAAAGACCATGCAGACTCATGCCGCAGTGTTTAGAACAGGTGAATCATTATCCACTGGTTTGGAAAAAGTTAATGCTTTGTATAAGCAGTTCGACGATGTCAAAGTCACTGATAAATCAATGGTTTGGAATACAGACTTAATTGAAAATCTAGAGTTATCAAATCTATTCCCACAAGCCATTGCGACGGTTGCGTCGGCGTTGAATCGACCAGAAAGTCGTGGCGCTCATGCACGTGATGATCATAAAGATCGTGATGATGAGTCATGGATGAAGCACACGCTTGCGACGGTGTCAGATGAAGGTAAAGTAGATATTGATTATCGTCCAGTGCATTTGACCACGTTGACAGACGAAGTCGACGTATTTCCACCAAAAGCACGCGTTTACTAAATCATGTTGGAACAAGTAAAAGGATTAGAGGAGTTATTTCATGGCTGAATTTTCACTTCCAGCAAACTCGATAGTTAAAAAAGGTAGGATCTTTGAAGCGCCTGCGACGGCAAAGAACACCAAGCGTTTTAAAATCTATCGTTATAATCCCGACGATGGCCAAAACCCAAGTGTAGATACTTACGATATCGATCTAGATACCTGTGGCCCGATGGTGCTTGATGCGCTGATCAAGATTAAAAATGAAATAGACCCTACGTTAACTTTTAGGCGTTCTTGCCGTGAAGGTATATGTGGTTCATGTTCAATGAACATAGATGGCATGAATACGCTGGCATGTATTAAGGCCATTGAGGATATTAAGGGTGATGTGAAGATTTACCCTTTGCCTCACTTGGATGTAGTGAAAGACTTGGTTCCTGATTTGACTAACTTCTACGCTCAATATGCGTCTATTCAGCCATGGATTCAAACAGATACACCTCCGCCGCCAGACCGTGAGCGTCTTCAATCGAAAGAAGATCGTGAAAAGTTAGAAGGACTAGAAGAATGTATTCTATGCGCATGTTGTTCAACTAGTTGTCCTAGCTATTGGTGGAATAGCGATCGTTATTTAGGTCCTGCTGCATTATTAGCCGCATATCGGTGGATTGCAGATAGTCGTGATGAAGCCACAGGGGAGCGGTTAGATGAACTGGAAGACCCATTCAAATTATATCGTTGTCATACCATTATGAATTGCACTAATGCCTGTCCGAAAAACTTAAATCCTGCTAAAGCTATTGCAGAGATTAAGAAGCTAATCGTCAAACGACGTAACTAATTACGGTCTTATTCAATCATGTCGGGTTCTCCTGACCACTCAAAATTACGCTGGCGCTGTCGTCGAGGAACTAAAGAACTAGATACCTTAACGACGCGCTATCTTGATCATTTTTATGAAAATGCTGATCAAAACGAACAAAGTGCGTTTGCTGAGCTGTTAACCCTGCAAGATCCAGAATTACATGGGATACTCACTCGCGACCAACAGCCAAGCGACCCTCTTATTATTGCCATTGTGGATAAAATTCATTCGATTTGATTGAACAGTTTGAAATTAAGCCATCAAAATTGATGGTGACCTATATTGTTATTCTCCATGTGTTTTCCATTGTTTGTGTGATTGGCTTTGATATTCCAGTATTGATGAGCGCATTCGCTATATTGACGATAGTAGTATCTCTAATGTGGTCGATAAAAACATGGCGATGTGAGCATTATTCAATCAAATATGAATCTCTCTATAAGTACTGGAGTGTGTCAACAGATGCGCAACAGTGGCAGCGATATGAAAGTGTTAGCGTGGCTTACTTAAACGATACGCTGGTCTGGATCATTCTAAGATCACCTGGGGTTGTCACCAAGGCAGCAGTAATCGGAGTAGACTCGATATCAAATGAAAGATTCCTACAATTACGCCGATGTATACTTTGTCCTGACATGTTTGATCAATGAACTTAATCAACTTAAAGGCTGAAAAATATTAACTATGCGTTGTTCCACTAATTTCGCAAGAATTCCTCATCCAGACCCTAATACGTTTGCAGGTTTGATGGAGGTTTATGAGAATAATTATATAAAACTCAGAAAGTTATGTGGTAATTTTGATATTTTACATGAATATAGCTATTCACGCGTTAGCCAGGCCTTAGATCTCCATCTACACGTCATTGAACGGACGAAATATACCATTACGCTGAATCTTACCTATCGTTTTATAGACCTAAATGATAATCAGCCTAAAGATCTGCCGAATTTGCTGATAAGAGTCTACTTTGATGCAATGCAAGCGGAAGTTCTACATAGAGAAATGAGGCGGGTAAATACAAGCCAGCTAAACGATAGTCGCTTGCGTAATAAATGGAAAGATAATCGGTTCTTATACAAGTGGCTAAGTTTTTGTATAGCACAAGGCCACGTCTTTGATCGGCATGTAGGTCGAATTAACTGTATATAAAATATACAATAGGATTCATAGTATTTGCCATGCGATGGCCAGCGAGCGACCAATTAAAGAGTCGATATTGCAGGCCATATTTTTCTATTTTTTATGAAAATATATCAAAAATAAATGAAACCAGTGGCAAAAAATACACACTAATGACTTAGTTGTAGGAATAAATTTAAAGGTAGAAAGGTGGTCAAAATGAAGTTATCAACCAAAGCGCGTCATGCGATTACAGCCATGATGGGTCTTGCGCTCAATGATAAGGTCCGACCTGTCACATTGGCTGAAATATCTCAGAGCCAAGGGATATCGTTATCTTATTTAGAACAGCTGTTTGCAAAATTGCGTAAGAGTGGATTAGTGATTGGAGTTCGTGGGCCAGGAGGTGGTTATAAGCTGTCTCGTGTTCCTGGTGAAATAAGTATTGCTCAAATCATCTCGTCTATAGACGAATACCGCCCGCAAGCGATTCAACAAATGTCTGCGGAGCAGAGTTTAGAAAAAAAATACGTTACTCATGTTTTATGGGATGAGCTCAGTGAAAAAATTTATAACTTTCTAAATGGTATTACCTTGGCAGAGTTTGCCAACCGTCCAAGCATGCTTGATACGGATTCAGAACAGAATGAGTCTGTGAGTAATGACGGTGGAGACCTTTATCCTGATAGATCTGCTGCTTAGACTTAAGTTTCAAAAAAGTTTGCTCATTTAAAGCCCTGACTTTCAGGGCTTTTTTATTGTTTAGAGGTTATATTTGACAGATCATTCCAGAAATAATTAAAATACATCCTGTCTGACACTGTGTCTTTTTAGCGGTAGAAAAACTAACTAGCTAATGGGTAGAAATAAACAATTTGAGCTAAACCAAGTGCTTGATTGTGCGATGCGTGAATTTTGGCGTAAAGGTTATAGTGCAACATCAATACCTAAGCTAGAAGCAGAAATGGGGATTAGTCGTCAGAGTCTATACGATACGTTCAAAAGTAAGCGTGCTTTATTTTTAAGAGCGCTTAAGTTCTATCATGAAAACATCATCGTGAAAAATTTTTTATTTATAGAAAATTCTTCTTCACCAAAAGATGGGATTTGTAAATACTTTCGTGCAAGAGCAAAAGATGCATTAAGTAATTCAGATGTCCAAGGTTGTTTGGTAACTAATTCAATTGCTGAATTAGCTCAGCATGATAACCAAGTTAGAACACAAGTAAATATTACACTTCAGCATATGAGATCAGTTTTTAGAGATGCATTGGCACGTGCCCAAAACATGAATGAAATTTCAAATCAATTGGATATTGATTCCACAGCTGATTTTCTACTCAATAACTCACAAGGATTATTTGTCATGAGTCGAATGAATGTAGATAAAACTTCAGTAAATGGAATAGTTTTACAAATAGAAAATTTGTTAAAAAAATAATAATCGCTAACACTAGGAGAAGTCAAAATGAAACAAGAAATTACAGTGGATGGATTAAAGTTAAATATCAATATAGAAGAGTGTGGTAGCGGTGACACTACGCTGCTAATGGTTCACGGTATTCCAACTAACGCTAGACTTTGGCGTCACGTACAAGAAAATCTAAAAGATAAATATAGAACATTAGCGATGGATATGGTTGGCTATGGTCAGTCTGATATGCCACTAGATGACTTTAAACATACCTTAACTAATCAAGCAGAAGCGATAAAAGGTGTGATTGATGGTCTTGGTTTAAAGGGTAAAGTGATATTAGTTGGTCATGATCATGGTGGTGGCGCATGTCAAATATTTGCATCAAAGTACTGTGATTACATTTCTCGTTTAATTTTAATTAACCCAGTCGCTTGGGATTACTGGCCAGTATTAGAAGTAGAAGGCTTCAATGCTTTAGTTGGTGCAGATGATGCCACATTGCAAATGGGCATGGCGCAAGCAGCAGCAAATTTCCCCGGCTTACTGAGAACAGGCAGCTACGATAAAATTGCTTTTACTGATCAGAATGTAAAACAAAACTATTTGCAGTTTTGGGGTAGAGGGCCAGGATTGCATGGATTTAAGTCGCTAGTGAAAATCTGTGCTGAGCCGACTAACGATGAAACGATGAATGTGGATCATTCTAAAATCACATGTCCTACCATGGTGTGTTGGGCGCTACATGATGCATGGATGCCAGCAGAATCAGGGAGACGTTTAAAGAAAGCTATATCAGGTCCGGTAAGATTTGAAATTATCGAAAGAGCAGGTCATTACGTGCAGGAAGATAGACCTGATGCTGTTGCAGATTACATTGATGATTTTATTACTGAATGGGAAGGCGTTAATTTATAATTTTCTTTGTTGTGAATTAGTCGCGAAGTAACCATCTAATCATATCGCGTTCTTTGATTAATTCTTTTTCAGAGAGCGCGATCATTTCGCGTGAAAACTCATCTAGCTCTAAATCATCAATAGTATTAAATTCACGAATACTGCAGTGCGTTGGGAATGAATACATAAGCTCACTTGTAACGCCATAGCTTCCCGTTGAGTAAGTGCCCATGCTTACCCAGCTATCTCCATCTGAGCCCAGTACCCAGTCACGCATATGATCAATCGCCGCTGATGCTGCAGATGCTGCAGAAGAAGCACCGCGTGCTTCAATAATTTCAGCACCTCGTTTTTGAACGCGCTCTATAAATTCATTACGATACCAATTCATATCTATTAAGTCGTAAGCATTTACGCCATTCACAGTACAGTGCTGTAAGTCAGGGAATTGAGTTGTCGAATGATTACCCCACACGGTAACATTTTTAATAGTGGAAGAGTGCTTGCCAACTTTTTCTGCAAGCATGCTGATAGTGCGGTTATGATCTAAACGCATCATCGAAGAAATTTGGTTGGGTTGTAAGTTAGGTGCATTATGTAATGCAATTAATGCATTGGTGTTGGCTGGATTGCCAACGACTAAAACACGAACATCCTTAGCTGCATTTTGGCTAATAGCTTTTCCAGTGGGTTTAAATATTGCACCATTCGCGCTTAATAAATCTTGTCTCTCCATTCCTTTGCCTCTGGGTCTGGAGCCAATAAGAAAAATATAATCTGCATCACCGAAACCTGTTGAGAAATCTGCCGTTGCAACAATTTTGTTTAGTGTTGGAAAAGCGCAGTCATTAAGTTCCATTACCACGCCAGTCAATGCTGGTAATACAGGCTCAATCTCAATTAAGTGTAAGTTAACGGGTTGATCAGGGCCAAATAGATCGCCTGCTGCAATACGAAAGGCAATTGCGTAGCCAATGTTTCCACCGGCACCTGTGATTGCAACTGTAACTGGCTTCTTCATAATAAACTCATAGGTGTAATCTAGTGGTTAATCATAGCGAAACCAGCATCTCCTGTCACAGAGATTTATGTGGTTTGGCTAAGTAGTCATGAGAGCGCATTTCAAGTAATCGACTTACTGTGCGTTGGAATTCAAACGATAATCTTTTTCCTTTGTATAAATCATGAACACTTGCTTCGGCTGAAATAATTACCTTCACGCTACGATCATAAAATTCATCAATCGCTGTAATGAAACGGCGTGCAAGATCATCTTTGTTAGTTAGTATCGGAATGTTTGAAATTAATACAGTATTAAAGCATCGAGCAATCTCAATATAGTCTGCTGCACTGCGCGGTCCCCCACATAACTTGCTAAAACATAGCCATACAGTTCCATCGGCGCAACGAATTGTTTGAATGCTTCTTCCTTCTATAGATAAATATTCGTTTTCCACTCCTGGGTCAGGGGAGATGTTTATAAAGTTATTTGTCATCACTTGATGAGCACTTTCATCAAGCGGGTGATGGTAAATATCAGCATGTTCTAAATATTCCAAACGGTGATCAGTATTTCCGCCTAGTTCGACTACAGTTGTCTGTTGCTTGATAAGCTCAATCGCGGGAAGAAACTTTTGTCTTTGTAGTCCACCTTTATATAAATCATCAGGATGGCAATTGCTGGTAGTGACTAGAGTGATGTCCTGTGAGAAAAATGCATCTAGCAGCCCCGCCAATATCATTGCGTCTCCAATATCAGAAACAAACAGTTCATCAAGGCAGATAATATCGGTGCGTTGTTTGAAGGTTTCGGCAACAATTAGTAAAGGGTCTTCTTCGTTTTTAATCTTTTTTAACTGATGGTGAATCTCTTGCATGAAGCGATGAAAATGTAAGCGTAATTTTTTGTCTGCAGGTAAGCAGTCATAAAATATATCCATTAAATAGGTTTTGCCACGTCCGACAGATCCCCATATATATAAACCTTGTGTGCATGATTTTTGTTTTTTGTTGCGTCGAAAAATACTAGTTAATTTGTTGCCTAGGGATTTATCTAAGGAAGAATTTTGTTTGGTGATTTGTAAGTGCAGAGCATCGAGCTGTTCTACGACACTCATTTGCATTTGGTCATAGTTTAATTCGTTGGCATCTAATGCTGCTTGATAACGTTTTTTTGGCATAGAGATTAACGTGCTGTGTAATTGTTCTAGTATCGATTGTATTAAGATGAATAGATATCTTAAAAATACAACTATAATTCAGTGAGTTGCAGTGGTTGTTTTTGGCAATAATTGCCACATTTTGTGGCTGAATTATAAAGTATATTGCTTGATGAATGGTTAAATTGTTGATTATAAAGAATTTATAATTATTGGCACCATAAATGCTTTATATACAGTGAGCCTCGCAACATCAATCAGAATTTATTTGATTGCCATGTTGTTATTCCCGACTCCTCCTGGTTAGGGCGCTCGGTTATGGGTGCCCTATTTTTTTACCTGAAGTATCTGCCCCCGTAAAGTATCCTACGTCTCAGTTTAACGTCTATCTTGGTGTAAGTTTCACCATACAATTGGTGTTATTTCCCATAATAAAATCTTTAAAGTCTTTTAACTCATTGGATTATAATTAAAAAATGAGCAATGGCCCGTTAATGATCGATCTTGTTGGCACTGAAATAAGTGCTGAGGAACGACTATGGTTATCCCATTCGGCGGTGGGAGGTGTGATCCTATTTACTAGAAATTTTCGTGACAAAGAGCAAATCAGCTGTTTAATAAGTGAGCTGCACGCAATTAAGAAGCCAAAACTGTTGGTGGCAGTGGATCAAGAAGGAGGGCGTGTACAACGTTTTCGCCAAGGATTCACACAATTCCCAGCTATGCGATGCATCGGAGAAGTCTATGACTCGAACCCGAGCAAGGCGTTACTGTTGGCTGAAATTCTCGCATGTCGCTTAGCCTCGGAATTACGTGAGATTGGCGTCGACTTTACCTTTGCACCTATTTTAGATCTTGATACAGGAGAGAGTGTCGTGATCGGTGACAGAGCTTTTCATGGTGATATAGATGCAGTCAGTGCCTTAGCCAGTAAGTTCATGCTGGGCTTGCGTAAAGGCGGTATGGAATCGGTAGGAAAACATTTTCCTGGGCATGGCTCGGTGACGGCAGATTCACATTTTGAATGTCCGGTTGACCATCGTTATGAAAATGATTTGCAGTTAGCGGATATGATTCCATTTCAGCGCTTGACTGATCATGGTATTGCTGGATTGATGTCTGCACATGTTGTCTATGAAAATGTGGACAAAAAACCGGCAAGTTTTTCACCATATTGGTTAACCCGCGTACTGCGTGAACAAATGAGGTTTGAAGGTGTCATTTTTAGTGATGATTTATCGATGAAGGGCGCGCACGTGATTGGTGATATTGGTGATCGTTTGCGAGCAGCATTAGAGGCGGGGTCAGATATGGTATTAATTTGTAATAACCCTGCAGATATTCCACCAGCACTTGAGCAACTCGATAACTACAATAACCCTAGTTCACAATTACGTTTGGCACGCTTTCATGGTAAAACACCTCAGCCGTTGACCAAAGATCATCAAGCATTGCTTGATGATTTTATTGCTGAATGTCAAACAAATAAAAGTATGTCGTTAAATTTATAGTAAGAATATTGATATGCAAGATTTATTAGAAAAAATAAAAAATATTATTGCCAATGATCTAATTGATACATGGATATATGAGGTCTTTGCTGTTGTTCTAGGTGTGTTGATTCTGGCCTTTATTGCTAGGCGAGTACTAACAAAATTAGCTGGCAAAGCTGATATTACTCATAACCCTTGGGACGATGCATTGGTTAATGCGGTGCGCAGGCCTTTACGTTATACGATTATTATTCTTGGTATTTCATATGCTGCGCAAATAGCCGGTGCGCAAACTGATGCTGAAATTTTTAAATATATAAATCCAATTCGCTATGCGTTAATCACATCAATGATATCGTGGGCGTTAATCTCCTTTGTCGCGAGATTAGAAAATGTCACTATCCAGCAAAAACTACAAACTGGGCAGCAAGTCGATAAAACATCAATACATGCTATTGGGAAGTTAATTAGAGTAGCAATTTTTATTACCACAGCATTAGTGATTCTACAAACATTGGGTTTTAGTGTATCCGGAGTGTTGGCATTTGGTGGTATCGGTGGTATTGCGATTGGTTTTGCTGCTAAAGATTTATTATCTAATTTCTTTGGTGGGTTAATGATTTATCTGGATAGACCTTTTACTGTGGGAGATTGGATTCGTTCCCCTGATAGACAGATCGAAGGGACGGTAGAATCTATTGGTTGGCGTCTTACAGTAATACGCACATTTGATAAACGACCTTTATATGTGCCTAATTCTATTTTTGCCACGATCGCGGTCGAAAATCCCTCGCGCATGTCGCATCGACGTATATATGAGACCATAGGTTTGCGCTACGATGATGTTGCTCAGATGGATCGCATTGTAGTAGATGTTAAAGCGATGCTTAAAGCACACGAAGAAATAGATCAATCACAAACGATGATTGTTAATTTTAATGCGTTTAATGAATCATCCGTCGATTTTTTCGTATACACGTTCACTAAAACGACTGATTGGAGTTATTACCATGAAGTTAAGCAGGATGTGTTACTAAAAATCTCTAAAATTGTTGTAGACAATGGTGCGGAAATGGCGTTTCCAACCACAACTATGTTGTTGCAGCAAGGTCACATCAATCAAGGTTAATAATTATCACTACAAATCTCATGGCAAACTTATCTTCACAGCAGCTACAGCAGGTTAAAGACAATTCTGACTTGATATTTAGTGCTAGCCAAATAAAGGCTGCGGTAGAAAAGATGGGGCTTGAGTTAGAAGCAAATATACAAAATAAGAATGCTATTTTAATTTGCGTCATGAATGGCGGAATTATGATGACATCAGATTTGTTGCGCAGTATGGATTGCGATGTGCGTTTGGATTATCTACAGGTTGCTCGCTATCGTGATAAAACTGTCGGCGGTAGTTTGCACTGGTTGAAAGAGCCGCAATTACCACTGGAAGATCAAACAGTGGTGTTAGTTGATGATATATATGATGAAGGCTATACCATGGAAGAGTTAGTTTCTTACTGTAAAAAACATGGCGCTAAAGAAGTCATTACCGCTGTGTTATTACTCAAGAAAAAATCAACGCCTCAAGTCGATCTTAAGCCTGATATTTTTGGGCTAGAGGTAAATGACCGATACGTCTATGGGTATGGAATGGACTATAAAGGCTACTTGCGTAATGTTCCTGCAATCTATGCAATCTCAGAATAACTATTAGGCAATACTAAATATGCAAGATATAGCAATTATTGGTGGCACGGGTCTGGCGTCATTTCCGGGATTGAAAATTATTCGTAAAGAAGTCGTGCGTACACCTTATGGTTCGCCTTCTGGACCTGTAACGTTTGGTGATTATTGTGGTAAGCAAATTATATTTTTACCACGCCATGGTTCGCATCATACGATTCCTCCACATATGGTAAATTATCGTGCAAATATATGGGCGTTGCATGATAAAGGTGTGAAACATATTGTGGCAGTAGCTGCGGTAGGTGGAATTCATCAAGATATCGAACCAACTAGAATAGTCATTCCGGATCAGATCATAGACTATACCTACGGCCGCCCTCATACCTATTTTGAAAAAGATTTGAGTCAGGTTCAACATATCGACTTTTCTACCCCTTATGATCAGGCGCTACGAGACAAATTAATCAAAGCTGCTGAACTTGCTAATATTAACGTGTTTAAAGGCGGTGTTTATGGTGCAACACAAGGGCCGCGCTTAGAGACCACTGCTGAAATCAATAAATTAGAACGCGATGGCTGTGATGTTGTTGGTATGACAGGGATGCCTGAAGCAGCTTTAGCCAGAGAGCTCGAAATGGGCTATGCGCACTGCGCAATGTCAGTAAACTGGGCAGCAGGGCGAAGTGAAGAATTGATTACTTTGGATTCAATTAGAGAATGCACTGAAGTAGGCATGGAAAAAGTACGTGCCTTGTTGGCTAAGTTGGTAGAAATAGTTTAGCAAACTATTAAGTAACTAGAAATTATGAGCTAATTTCCTTCTTCTATAGGCGTGGCTTCAATTAAGATGCCCACTAAAGGGTGATCGATATAGTGCAATTCACGACTACGCATGCGACGGTGTGATTGAATCGAATAATCTACTAGTGCTTGGCCGCGATTAAGTGCGTCACCAATACCTGTTGGGATTGTCCTCGGTAAGCGATATACAAGATCACTATATAAATGTATGTATCGTGTAATGACAATATTGATTGTGCCATCTAACTCCAATACTTTTGAACTTCGTGAGCGATTGCTTGCAGTGTCGCTAAATTCTACTTGACGATACGCATGCTCTGGATATTGGCTAGTGAAATCGCGTCCTGCTTTTATGCTGATTGCTTGTGAATCTTGTTTTTCTACAACAGGTTGGCGCCAAGCGAAATGTTTGAGAATGCGGTAATTACTCGAGCGTTTAAGTTTTTCAGCAACGTTGTTAAGAATATAGTCTTCTTTAGGAATGGCTTGCCATTGTGAATCATTGTTCGCTGAATCTAGATCAAGACCGTTGTTAGGAGCAGGGATGATATGATTGAAATTAATTTGTTCAGCATTCTGTTGAAGGCCATCTTTATTGGCAAATAGTATTATTTCAATAGCATAATCTTTTGCTGACGCAATGGATGTAAACAAGCTGGTCCCAGTCAGCGTGATACAGATTAAAAGAAATTTCAAATTCATGCTGCTTCCTTGAATGCTATGGTGTTAATTATATTACGTATATATTCAATTCTGTTTTCTATGGTCGTTAAATTAACGGTGAATAATAACTTTTCACTGCCTGACATTTTGAATACTGAAGATTGGCGTTGTAATAAAAGTAGTAATTGATCAATATCAATCTTAGGAGTCTTGTCAAATAAGATTCGTCCACCATCTTCGTGAGCTTCGATCTTGTTAATACCCAGACTGCCAGCAAACAACTTTAGTTCCGTTGTCATGAAAAGGTTTTTAGCTGAATCTGGAAGTAAACCAAAACGATCAATTAGTTCAGTCTGTAAATCTCTTAATTCAGTTTCATCAGATGCGCTTGCAATACGCTTATACAAGACTAGTCGCATGTGAACATCAGGCACATAATCCTCCGGCAACAATGCGGGTTCTCCTAGATCGACTTCTAAACCATGATCTAATGGTCGATCCAGTTGTGGCAGATCTCCAGACTTCAGCGCGCGCACTGCACGTGAGAGTAACTCATTATACATGGTGTAGCCAATTTCATGGATCTGTCCGCTTTGGCCTTCACCTAGTAGTTCGCCAGCACCACGAATCTCTAAGTCATGTGTTGCCAGTGTAAAGCCAACACCAAGTTCTTCAAGTGACTCGATTGCATCTAAGCGTTTGACAGCATCAGCTGACATCGCTTTTCTGTGTGGTGTAATCAAATAAGCATAAGCGCGATGATGAGAGCGACCCACGCGGCCGCGTAGCTGGTGTAATTGAGATAAACCAAGCTTGTCTGCACGGTTAATAATAATAGTGTTAGCGGTCGGTACATCCAATCCACTCTCGATAATAGTGGTGGCGACTAGAATGCTGAATCGAGTATGGTAGAAATCTAGCATTACTTGCTCAAGCTCACGTTCCGACATCTGTCCATGGGCAAATCGAATCGATGCATTTGGCAATAATTCCTGTAATTCTTTAGTGACTTTTTCTATTGTCTTAACTTCATTATGTAAGAAGTAAATTTGTCCGCCACGTTTGATCTCGCGCGTACATGCTTCTTTAATATTGGCATCATTCCATTCGGAGACAAATGTTTTAATCGCATGGCGATGAGAGGGCGGTGTCGCGATAATCGATAGGTCTCTTAAACCGCTTAATGACATGTTTAATGTGCGTGGAATAGGAGTGGCCGTTAACGTCAAAATATCTGCTTCAGCACGTAAAGCTTTTAGTTTCTCTTTGTGGCGAACACCAAAGCGTTGTTCTTCGTCGATAATAATTAAACCAAGATTTTTATATTTAATATCAGCGCTGAATAATTTATGCGTGCCGATAACGATATCTAATTTCCCATCTTTTAATGAAGCAATGGTCTCTTTCTGTTTTTTTGCAGAACTGAATCTGGATAGTGATTCTATTTGTATAGGCCATTCAGCAAATCTATCCTGAAATGTTTGATAATGCTGCTGTGCTAATAAAGTAGTGGGCACGAGTACGGCGACTTG
>CALJEX010000082.1 GCA_938074525.1 uncultured Gammaproteobacteria bacterium | reverse complement strand
ATGATACGTATGTCACGCACCATCGCTAGCATCATTTTTCGAAAGTTTTCGGCTTGCGCCTCTGCACGCGATGAAAAAGTTAAGTGAGTAAGCTTGCTAACACCATCAACAAGCTCAGCAACATCATCACCAAACTGTTCTTTTATTTGTTCTTTAGCAGTAGGCGTGTCTTCTATCACATCATGCAGAATTGCCGCGGTAATGCTTTGATAATCCAGGTGCATTTCCGCCATGATTTTTGCCACGGCTAACGGATGATATATGTAAGGTTCGCCTGTTAAGCGCTTTTGTCCTTCGTGGGCTTCAGCACTAAACAGATACGCGTTATAGACATGCTTAACTTGTGCGGGCTCTAGATAGGTGTCTAGTAATTCACATAATTCACTTATTAAGAACCGAGATGGGCTAACAGCGTTTAGGGAAGGAGTTGAATTTGGAGTGACCGCCGTCGCCATATAAAACTAAACCAGCAGGGTGTTACAGACCCTGCTCAGTGTTATCAGCAGCTGGAACTTCTGGCTGTATGCTTTCTTCTGGCTTTTCTGATCTCATCTGACTCAATTCGATTCCAATTTCAGCATGCAATGCTGCCGCTAATGCGTCAACTTCACCAATCTCTTCAGAAAGAAGTTCTTCTGAGCTAGTTAATGGCGTTTCTTTAAGAGAATCTTCGGTGATTAACTCGTCAGCAATTTCACGTAAAGCAACAACCGTTGGTTTATCGTTTTCCCACTCGACTAAAGGCTCTGTACCCATGGCAATTTGTCTAGCTCGCTTGCTAGCGACCATGATGAGTTTGAAACGATTATCAATTTTTTCTAAGCAATCTTCTACGGTTACGCGTGCCACGCTTTTCTCCTGTTATATAAATATGTTCAATCGTTAAAGTGTAGTCGATTTTGCATTTATAAACTACTCATGCAATCCAACATCAACTCACCCCACAAAGTAATTGATTCAGTTGATCTTGGTTAGGTGCGATGAATTTTTCTGGCTGAGCAAATACATTGGTCAACATCTGAATCGCCTCATCTATATCATCATTAATTATCAGGTATTGATATTCGTCATAGTGGCTTATCTCACTGTGAGCCTGTGCCATACGCCCGCGTATGATTTCATCTGAATCCTGACCTCTTGCACACAAGCGTTTCTCTAATTCTTCGACAGACGGTGGCAGAATAAATATGGAAACTACTTGGGGATATATTTTTCGAACTTGTTGCGCGCCTTGCCAATCAATTTCGAGTACAACATCACTACCCGCTTCTAGATACCGATTCACTGATTGCCGTGAAGTTCCGTAAAAATTGCCAAATACCTCAGCATATTCTAGAAAATCACCGTCTTCTTCTATCTTATGGAATTCCTGCTCGGATATAAAATGATAGTGTTCACCATCAACCTCCCCAGGTCGAGGATCACGCGTAGTGTGAGAAACAGCAACTTTTATGTCTACCAACTGTGAACGTACAGCTTTGAGTAAACTAGTTTTCCCTGCTCCTGAAGGAGCGGACACAATATACAAAGTACCTTGAGACATGATTTTATGAATTAGTCAGATAAAATCTCATTCAAACAAAAGGCCCCGACAATTGCCAGGGCCTTATTCGTTTCTACAATCAATGAGAACTAGTTAACTAGTAGTAATTGGCACTAAGGCTATTTCTACTCGACGATTTTGTGCGCGACCCTGTTCAGTATCATTACTAGCCACCGGATATCCCTCTCCATAGCCGTAATCCTGCAAACGACCAGGATTTATTTCTCGGCTAGCCAGGTAATCCGTCACACTTCTTGCTCTTCTCTCTGATAGCTGTTGGTTATGTTGTTCAGAACCCGTGCTATCTGTATGACCCATGACCTCTATCAGCGTTTTATCATACTCATTAACCACAATAGTGACCGAATCAAGTACTTGGTAAAAGTTGCTACTGATGTCCGCGCTATCCACACCAAAAGTAATATGGCTTGGCATATTAAGAATAATGTTATCTCCATCACGCGTCACGCTGACACCTGTCCCTGCTAACTTTTGACGTAACTTAGCCTCTTGCACGTCCATATAGTAACCCACACTACCGCCAGCAATCGCCCCTAAACCAGCACCAATCAATGCTCTCTTTCGACGTTCTCGACCGTTATCACCGCTGATCAAACCAACCACTGCTCCCGCTGCTGCTCCTATTCCTGCACCTTTAACCACTTTACTAGTCTGTTGCTCTCCAGTGTAAGGGTTGATTGTTGTACATGCTCCCAAGCTAAATGCCATACTCGCTGCTAGTGCAAAAATTGTGATCCGTTTCAATCTCATAAGTTAATCCTCGTTTTTATAATTTTGTGAACTGTTACTTAGAAGCAAACAGTGTGAGAAAGTTCGCATCCGTAAATCTCTGAAATATAACCATATATCGGCCGAACATTTAGCTATATCTTAAAAATGCTGAGCACGCTCTACTAATCACATTTTTGAATTTACAATTCATGTATAAATGTTGGAATCGAAAAAATCTCAGGGATATCTAAATGGAGCTTAGCTCGCAAACTCATTGGCCAAGCATAAAAGACTCGGACCCATTGGCCACACTTAAACGTGTTGAAAACACTGTTGATCCTAGTGCCGATACTTTGAATTCAAGCCTTAAAGAAGTTGATCGCTGGGCGCATCATATTTTAAAAGACGCAGGCCTGCCCACTGAAATTAACGCATTGCAAGCACGACTAGACACTATCCATGAAGGTTCTAGCGCTTGGTATGCAGGTAATAGTCTACTACAGTCTTTTACTTTACGTTCTGCATTAGATAGCGGTGACCAAGCCACTACGATTTTACTTGGATTCTTATTAGCTGATTTTCGCTGGCAAGGTTATTTTGCTCAAGATCGTGAACAACTACTGAAAGACCAAAAATCAGTAGAAGATATTTTAAATAAAGCTAGTAACGACGAATTAGAAATTGAAACTTACAGCGCTGCAATAAACGCGCTTAAAAAGAAATACCCACACTGCACAATAAATGCATTGCGTTTATTGCTTTCCAACAAACTCAATGTCAGTAAGCAACGCTTAGATGATTTAGATATTCGCCCTGAATAATAATAAAAATTATGGAAAACAACACAAGCATGGAAACTAGCCCGCTTACACAAGAATTGTACTCAATTGATTGGGCTGTTCGATTCGATGAATTTCGCAAATATGACCAGACTAGTTACACTGACTTACATCAGTTACTGGCTAAAATCGAAAACATTGTTGAAAGCGAAATTAATAACACTGATGGCGATCTCAACGATATTAAAATTTTGCAAGACAGATTTAGTAAAGCCGAAATAGAGTCACCTGAATGGCATCGCTTGTCTATGTTGATCCACCTGAAGATTGTTCTTGCTGCCATTCCGAAAGGCTTAACCGCAACCGCAACATTAAGTGCCATACAAATCATGGAGCATTTGTGGAAAGTGTAGAATGCTGAACAAAAAGCCTCTCAGAGTGCCATTATACAATCAGCACCAAAACCCAAGCCTCAATCAACCACCGCTAAGGCACCAGCAACTAAAGCTAGCAAGCCAGCTACAGGGCCTACGGCTAAACAAAAGGCTAAATCTATAAAAAGCACACCAGCCAAAGCCGCGCCAAAATCCGCCGCTAAAGCGACTGACAACAAAAATAAAAATAACGACACTCAAACTGAGAATGTTGTTATCAAGAAACTTGCTGCAGAAGCAGGACTGGAAGATAAAAACTTGGCCGTTAGATGCTACGAAGTAGCAAGTTCGTTGGCAGATGAATACCCTGAATACACACTTACCGCTATCCGAGTAATGACAGCTGAAAAGCTAGGTGTCACTCGCCAATTCATAGAAAACTTGGATATAAAGCCAGCTCGCTTCAATAATGGCTGATTATTCAAATGGTTAGATTATTATCACCGTCTCACGCATAACTATTGTACGTACGCCGCTTAGCCAATATAATCTCTCTCACTGTACTTAGCTGCTTACTATAATAAAATTTACTGGAGTTCCAATGAACTATGATGTTCCTGCACTATTAGTCGGTGTTGCCGTTGTTGTGATTGCACTTGTAATGGCATTTGTATTTGTCTAATAGCTAATAACCATAAAAAAAGCCCCGCAAATTTTGCGGGGCTTTTTTTATGTCTGCATGTTTTTTACCACTGACGAATCAAGACTTCTCCTGGAATTCAGCCAGCGCTTGCTGGAAGCTAGTATGGCGCACATCCTTACCTTCAACAGTAAAGATGACATATTCACAAATATTCTTTGCATGATCACCAATTCGCTCTAAAGCACGTGCACACCACATAACTTTTAAACCTCGCTCTACTGAAGCACGATCTTCAGACATGGACTTGACCAGCTTACGCATAATGACATCGTACTCTTTATTGATGGCCTTATCTGTTGCTGCGGTTCGAAAAGCACTGGCGACATCCATACGTGCAAAAGCATCTAAAGACTCACGCAATATAGTTTTAACTTGGTCACCCAGTAGTTTAAGCTCAGAAAAATACATTTCATTACGTTCTTCAGTGGCTAGATCCACCGCGTAGCGGCCAATTTTCTCTGCCTC
The DNA here is from genome assembly GCA_938074525.1 of uncultured Gammaproteobacteria bacterium. Taxonomy (GTDB): domain Bacteria; phylum Pseudomonadota; class Gammaproteobacteria; order UBA4575; family UBA4575; genus UBA1858. The sequence continues at coordinate 8,497 of CALJEX010000082.1, read as the reverse complement.
ATCACCAATTCTTTCAAGGTCGGTGATAGTTTTAATAATCGCCACAACTAAACGTAAGTCACCTGCTGCGGGCTGTCGTAACGCAATGATATGATTACATTCTTCATCAATTGCCACTTCCATGGAATTGACCTGGTAATCACTCGTCGCAACTTGTTCGGCTAAACTACTATCGGAGTTAACTAAGGCTAACAAACTGTTCTCAACTTGTTTCTCAACAAGCCCTCCCATGTTGAGTACCTTATTTCGAGTTGACTCTAAGTCATCATCAAATTGATGAAGTATGTGTTGTCCGACATTCTGAATAGACATAACGGTATAGTCCTACGTTTGTATTAGTTGTATTGTATATACATTTGCATGCTTTGTATATACGTTTAATAGGTTCATTTCCACCACTTATCCATAGCGTCCGGTTATGTAATCTTCCGTCTTCTTTTCTTTTGGATTAGTAAATAACTTATCTGTTGCATCAAATTCAATTAGCTCTCCTAAATACAGGAATGCTGTGTAATCTGAAACACGTGCGGCTTGCTGCATATTATGAGTCACAATCACGACTGTGTACTGTGACTTAAGCTCAAAAATTAGTTCTTCAATTTTAAGCGTTGAAATCGGATCAAGCGCCGAAGCAGGTTCATCCAGTAGCAACACCTCAGGTTGAATAGCGATTGCTCGTGCAATCACTAAGCGTTGTTGTTGACCACCTGAAAGCTCAAACGCATTTTCTTGTAAGCGACCACCAACTTCATCCCATAACGCAGCACGTTTTAAAGACCATTCAACTCGGTCTTCAATTTCTCTTTTATTAGAAACGCCTTGCAGGCGCAAACCATAAGCAACGTTTTCAAAAATAGATTTCGGAAAAGGATTTGGTTTTTGAAATACCATTCCTACCCTTCGGCGCAAGTCCGTGACGTTGACACTTCTGCCATAAACATCCTCACCTCTTAGCAACATCTCGCCCTTGAGTGTGACGCCATCAACTAGGTCATTCATTCGATTCATACAACGTAACAGTGTCGACTTACCACAACCACTAGGCCCAATAAAAGCCGTAACACGGCTTGATGGGATATTCATCGTAATATCAAACAGTGCCTGCTTTGCACCATAGAAAAGTGAAAAATCTTTGCACTGCATACAAATCTCTTCGTCTTCGATCTTTTTTAATTCCTTCCCGTGGAAGACTTGATCGGATACTGGGGTATCAATAGTCATAAATTAATTGCTCTATATTTTTTACAATTTTTATTAGTGTTCCATAGTGCGATATTTTTCTCGCAAATGGTTACGAATATATATCGCAGATAAATTCAGCAATATAATCACAACCACTAGAATTAATGCGGTGGCATAAACCAATGGGCGCGCGGCTTCAACATTAGGGCTTTGGAAACCAACATCATAAATATGAAAACCTAGATGCATAAACTTTCTTTCTAAATGCAAGAATGGTGCATTTAAATCAAGTGGTAATGATGGTGCTAACTTAACTGCCCCAACTAACATTAATGGTGCAACTTCTCCCGCCGCTCGTGCTACCGCTAAAATCAATCCTGTCATCATTGCTGGACTCGCCATTGGAAGGACTGTGCGCCAAAGTGTTTCCGCCTTGGTTGCACCCAAGGCTAGTGAACCCTCTCTAACTGAGCTTGGAATTCTTGATAACCCTTCTTCAGTTGCAACGATTACAACTGGCACGGTTAACAACGCTAAAGTTAATGATGCCCACATTAATCCTCCCGAACCAAATGTGGGTGATGGCAATGCTTCCGGGTAAAACAACTGATCAATATTTCCACCCAAAAAATAAACAAAAAAGCCTAAACCAAATACGCCATATACTATTGATGGTACACCAGCTAAATTATTGACTGATATTCTGACTAATCTTGTTACGAATCCCTGCTTTGCGTATTCACGCAAATAAATAGCAGCAATCACACCGAAAGGTGTCACGATGACAGACATCAATAACACCATCATCACGGTACCGAATATCGCTGGGAAGATGCCACCCTCTGTATTCGCTTCTCGTGGATCGTCTGTAACGAAGTTTTTAAGATTTACAAAGTAATGTCCTAGCTTTGTCCCCAAACCCATAGCATTAGGTTTAGTTGCTTTAATAATGTCTGCTAATTTAACCTGTTTTTCTCTGCCATCTTGTATTGTCATTAACGCTTGGTCACGCGCAATAGCTGAATATAATTTTCCTAATTCGCCTTTTAAGATTTCATATTCATCATCTAAAATTTTACGTTGAGACTTAATATCAGAAACAGCATCAGGATCACTGATACCACTTAATTCTATTCTACGTTGCTTTAAACGTAACTTTTCAATTTTGTAATTGATCTTTCCAATTTCGTACTTTTCAATCTCATGAATTTCATCGCGCAGATCATCTACTCGCTTCAAACGACTTTGAAGTTCATCCCACAACGCACCTGATTTAATATCCAGTGTGTCTCCATTTTCACTGAGCGATTGTAAAAAGCCGTAGAAGTTACCCCATTGTGTTCGTTCAAACACTATCGCATCAACTGGTTTGCGCACTTCCATTTCAGCCGGCTTCACGATCAGCTTAAAATCGACTCCATTCATGTCGCGGTTGCCGATCTTAAGCAGTGTGCGTTCAACAAACTCTTCTTCAAACCCAAGATGCAAGCCTGAAGCGACCAATTGTTTCGCAGGCACTGTCTCAGTTTTTGATCGCTCACCTAGCAATACAATTTGGTTATCACCTTCAAGGTAATCAATTTCCCAAATTGTCTTTGGCCAAAAATGTCCTAATCCCCTGACCGCAATTAGAATTAACAGGCCTACGACCATGATCATACTAATAGACACTGCACCTGCATTTAGCCAAACCCATGGCGTTCCGCTTTTAAAGAACCCTAGCTTTTCTGTATTCATGATAGTTATAAGCTACTGTATTTCTTTCTTAACCGCTGACGCACAATTTCCGCCACCGTATTAAAGAAGAAAGTAAAAATAAATAAAACAAATGCGGCCAAGAACAAAATTCGATAGTGAGTACTATCCACTTCTGATTCTGGCAATTCGACCGCAACGTTTGCAGATAAAGTACGCATGCCTTGAAATATACTGAAGTCCATCACTGGTGTATTACCGGTTGCCATCAATACAATCATTGTTTCACCAACTGCACGACCGAAGCCAATCATGACTGCAGAGAAAATGCCTGGACTAGCAGACAGTAATACAACACGAACTAATGTTTGCCATGGCGTAGCGCCTAACGCTAAAGAGCCTGAAGTTAAATGTTTTGGCACGCTGAATATTGCATCTTCTGCAATCGAGAAAATGGTTGGTATCACGGCAAAACCCATCGCAATACCAATGATCAGCGCATTACGCTGATCAAATCCAATGCCGAGTTCTTCGCCTAACCAAATGCGAATATCACCATCAAATAGTACTCGTTCTATAAAAGGTGAAACACTCACACATATCAAGGCAATAATTATCACAGGAATAATTAGTGCAGCAGCCTGCCATCCTTCAGGAATAAATCTCTTGACAGATCCAGGTAATTTCCACCACACCAAAGCTAACGCGATAATGCCAATCGGCATCAATATAAAAATACTAAATACGCCCGGCAAATGTAGTTCTACAAATGGTGCAAGCCATAAACCAGCGAGGAAACCTAGAATTACTGTTGGTAATGCCTCCATGATTTCGATTGACGGCTTCACAATTGCGCGCATAGAAGGGGCCATAAAATAGGCCGTAAAGATTGCTCCACAAATTGCCAGCGGCATGGCAAACATCATTGCATAGAAAGCCGCTTTCAGCGTTCCAAAGGTTAATGGTACTAAACTATATTTAGGTTCGAAGTCGTTACTGGCTGATGATGACTGCCAAACATAATCTGGCTTAACATAATCTTCGTACCAGATTTTTCCCCATAAGGCAGAAAGTGATGTCTCGGGATGATGATTATCAATATGCCATACCTTGATATTTCTATTTCGATCTTCCGCAATAAAGATATCTGCACGTGGGGCAACGGCTAATGTTTGTATCGCACTGTCGCTAGCTGATAACGACAATAGATCGCGTTCACTTGTTGTGTATAGCAGCTTAATTTTACCTGCCTGGCTAGCAGCAATAACACCTTTACGTAATTGCTCTGTTGCGATACTTTCAACGGGTGAGTTATCAATTTGTGTATCGCGAATCTTATCGATACGAAATTCCAAATCGCCATCGCTACGTACTTGAAACCACTGAGACAAGTTACCACTGCTATCACCAATTAATAGTGAAATTCCACCAGTCAAGAATTTGAGAATAGTAGGACGCACATCGCCCTCGGTCACCAGTACTTTTTCTCTTAAGTTAAAGCTATTTTCGCGGATATCGTAAGCTGACAAGCTACCATCTTGTGTCAATATGTATCCCCACTCTTGCTCTGGATCAACCAACATCCCGAGCACAGGATCAACTGTGCTAATTACATCTTTGTCACTTAATTCAAGTGTGGTTGCCTCATCAATAAAAGAAGACTCTTTCAAGAATGATTGAAAAACGACTTCTCCGTCAGCGGTACGTGCCATCACTGCTGTTGAGTCTTCGTTATCGCCTATCGCAAAACCTAATATCGGCCCTTCAGTGACAGGGAAAGATTGTTCGCCATAAGGATATAAAATATCCGGGTGAATAATTCGGCTAGTGTCAGTGAACTCTAATTGGTAGTCATGTTGAAAAAACAGCAACTCACCTGAGTGCAAACCAACCGCTAATAAGCCAATCGTCTCATTAACGACTTGGAATGAAGTGATACTGTCATCAGGCGCGATAGGCAGGCTTCTTTCTACCATTGCCTCACCATTTTCTACATTAAAAAATAGAATGTTGCCTGATCTCCCAACGCGCAAACCAATCTCTGCCTGCTCTTCTATCGCTAAATATAGAGTTTCGTCATTGGCACCCGGGGTTGGATACTGACCAATTTCTTCTATCGATGGCTGGCCAAAAAGTGGATACACCACACTAAGTAGAAATAGAAAAATTAATGCTATCGCAGCAATGACACTAATACCGCCAATTTCAACTACTCTGCGTGCCACCATATCGATGGCTTTACGTATTTTCCATCTACGTTGGCCTTCGGTTATTCGATCTGAAGTATTACTGGCTTCCATTTCCTAAACGATTCTGAGTCATTGGTCGGGGGGTATTATATAAGAACAATATGTCTGTGGGATAAAAAGAAAGCCCTATAAATGCTTATAGGGCTTTCGAGTAGAACTTTAATGCTAGTCTACGCTGTGCAAATTACATCCCTAGTGATTTCAGAGTTTTCTCAGCCACTTTTGCCGGCAATGGAATATACCCATCTTTGACAACAACTTTCTGGCCTACTTTAGATAACACCAACCTTATAAACTCACCTTCTAAAGGAGAAAGCGCTTTATTTGGGTGCTTGTTTACATACACATACAAGAAACGCGCTAATGGATACTTGCCAGAAATAGCTGTTTCTGATGTTGCTTCAATAAACTTATCAGAGCCACCTTTAGATAAAGGAAGTGCGCGTACTCCCGTTGTTGTGTAGCCAATGCCTGAATATCCAATTCCATTTAATGATTGGGTTATTGACTGCACCACAGAAGCTGACCCAGGTTGTTCATTAACGGTTGATTTGAAGTCACCTTTACATAGCGCCTTCTTCTTGAAGTAGCCGTAAGTGCCCGACACTGAATTACGTCCAAATAACTGGATATCTTTACGTGCCCATTCACCCGTTAAGCCAAGGTCACCCCAAGTAGTCACGGTATCTTTTGCACCACACTTACGTGTGCTAGAGAAGACCGCATCAACTTGCTCGATAGACAAACCTTTAATTGGATTATCTTTGTGTGTAAATACAGCTAGCGCGTCAATCGCAACAGGAACCGCCGTTGGCTTGTAGCCATACTTTTCTTCAAATGCCGCAATTTCTTTGTCTTTCATTTTACGACTCATAGGACCTATATTTGATGTTCCTTCAGTCAATCCTGGAGGCGCAGTAGAAGACCCTGCAGCTTGGATCTGAATATTCACATTCGGGTAGAAACGCTTGTAGTCTTCTGCCCACAGTGTCATCAAGTTAGCTAACGTGTCAGAACCAACACTAGATAAGTTCCCTGATACACCGCTTGCAACTGTGTAATCCTTCAATCCTTCATCAACTTTTGCCTCGGCAAATGCAACATTAGTAGATACGGCTACTAAGGCTGTTAGTGCTGCGGTCATATGCTTAAAGTTCATTTATTCTCCTAAGAATCGCCGTATTAGTATCGGCATGTTTAATATGGAGGCTGCACTTTATTATTAGATTGTTACATCTGTATTACAACGTCTGAGATTTTGAGATAACTTTTTACTCTCCATAAACATTACGTTCTTCAGGGAAGTATAGTTCAACGCTAGTTCCCGACTGTTTTTGACTACGGATTCTTAATTTGCCGTTATGACGTTCCATAACGTGCTTTACGATAGACAGACCCAACCCAGTACCCCCCATATCGCGTGAACGCCCCTTATCTATGCGATAAAAGCGTTCGGTCAAACGAGGAATATGAGTCTCATCAATTCCATCACCTGCATTGGTGACAGTCAGTAATGAGCCACCTTCACGGAGCGTGTGCCAACTGATCTCAATGGGGGACCCTTCAGGTGAATATTTGACCGCATTATCGATAATATTCAGGATTGCACTTTGTAATTCTCGGTAATCACCATTGATTTGAACATCGACATTAGTATCCAAAGCAAATTGCTGGTTTTTGTAGATATCTGATGACTTGAGTAATTCAACGCCTTCACGTATCAACATCGTGATATCAATTTTTTCTGACTGACTTTTTGTTAGCGGTAGACCTTCCAATCTAGATAACGATAACAAATCCTCGACCAAGCACTTTAATCGCTGTGCCTGCTCTAACGCTCCTTCGACACCACGTCGAGTCAGCGGTGTCATTTCTTCACGTAACGACAATGTTTCAAGATAACCTATGATTACCGTTAGTGGTGTTCGCATCTCATGAGAAGCATTAGATACAAATTCTTTGCGCACATTCTGTAAACGCAACAAATCACCATGGTCATGCACGATGAGCAACTTTTTGCCGTCATCATAGGAAACCACTCTCAACATAAGATCATTCTCAGAGCTACTTGCTGAAGAAAACTCTAATGGCTCATCGAATATTTGGTTATTCAAATAGCTGGTTATCTCAGGGTCACGCACAATGTTATCAATGCGTTGACCAATATCGCGATGTGGGTCAATTTTTAATAACGCTTTTGCCGCAGGATTTGCCCATTCGATGATTTGCATTTGATCGACAATCAGCATGGCATCCGGCATTGCTTTGGTGGCTGCATCAAATTTAGCCAATGAGCGTTCTAAGTTTATTTGCTGTTCGTTATGATGCTTTTTGATATCACACACTTGCGTGGTGATTTGATAAGCAGAACCCGACAAATTTGGCACAGCTTCAATGGGTGCGCCAGACATTAACCAGCGACGTAAATGCATTATTTGGCGTAGATGCCAAATAATAAATGCGAATAAACCAATCGATATAGATAGAGCCCAGTGCCCACTAATGTAACCAACGACTAGGCTGACGACAAAAACGAATAGGGCTAATCTTAATTCAAACCAGAATGTTGCTATCCGCATTATTTCTCATCAATGAAGCGGTAACCGTAACCTCTTACTGTTTGAACCATTTGATGGCAGTTATAGGGCTTTAATAATTTTCTCAAACGCAGTATATGTACATCAACAGTTCGCTCTTCAACAAACTTGCTGCGGCCCCATACAAAATCTAACAACTGTGCTCGACTGTAAACTTTATCTGGATGCGTCATAAAAAACTCTAATAAGCGGAACTCGGTAGGTCCCACCTCAATTTGCGTATCATCAATGATTACATGATGAGCATCAAGGTCAAGCACTAACTTACCGTAGGTAAGTTTATTGTCGTTTTCATCACCGTCGATGCGGCGCATCATTGCACGTATTCGCGCCGATAGCTCTCTCACTGAGAACGGCTTAGTAATGTAATCATCGGCACCTGAATCTAACCCTTCAATTTTATCTCTTTCTTCCGTTTTAGCAGTGAGCATAATGATAGGAATATGGCTGGTAATTTCGTCACGCTTGATTCGTCTGACCAATTCAAGCCCTGAAATATCAGGCAACATCCAATCCATTAAAATCAAACTTGGTAGATCTTGTGCTAGTTTTTCGGTTGCTTCTCTGCCATCGACCGCTTCAAGAATCTCATAACCATCGCTATCTAACGCGAAATACACCATGTCGCGTATTGGTTTCTCATCTTCTACGATCAATATTCGATGTTTTTTCATTTGTCGGAAAGAAAATTTAGGCGGCTGCAAATCTGACTGTAAATTCATAATAGCCCAGTTGAGTATAAAAGTTGCTAATCAAGTAGGGGATTATTCATTA
>CALJEX010000081.1 GCA_938074525.1 uncultured Gammaproteobacteria bacterium | reverse complement strand
CCTCAACATTTTAATCTATGTACTGATTGTCAACTCATCCTTAAAGACGATGAAGTCGAATTTTGTAAATCCTGCTTAAGCAACCACGTTTCACAAGATGCCGTTATTTGATTTTTGCTTTAATTTCACTAGTAGTAAATTTAGAGATGATGAACAAGGCTTCTTGCAACGAGCAATGGATGCCGACGTTAATCATTATTTAGTAGTTGGTTCTGGCCAAGAAGATAGTCAATTCGCGATTGAGTTAGCACAGCGCTATCAAAAAAACATGTATGCCACTGCCGGCGTACACCCTCACCTGGCAAAAAATTGGCAGGACGACACGTTAAAAACGTTACGCAATTTGTCTAACAGTGATCGCGTTAAAGCCATTGGGGAAGCCGGCTTGGACTTTAATCGAAATTTTTCTACTCACCAGCAACAAGAATTTGCCTTTCGCCAGCAAATAGAGCTGGCAATATCAGTGCAAAAACCATTGTTCTTACATGAACGTGATGCTCATGATAAGTTTTTCTCGATCTTAAATGAGTATAAGAATGATATAGGCCCTACTGTTGTTCATTGCTTTACTGGTGACGCGAAGGCGCTGGAGAACTACTTAAGTATGGATTTATATATCGGCATTACCGGATGGATCTGTGATGAACGTCGTGGCAGTCATTTACATGAACTGGTGAAAACCATTCCGCAAGATCGCTTACTGATTGAAACCGATGCACCCTATCTATTTCCACGCACATTCCAGCCAAGACCAAAGAAAATGACCAATGAGCCAGCGTATCTTCCTCATATTGCAGAGCATATCGCCTACCATCGTGGGGATAGCGTTGAAAAACTTTGTGACTATACTATGAGCAACTCATTACGCTTTCTCAGTATCACCGATTAGCAAAGACAACTTATACTAGGACTAGCAGCTTCATGAAAATTCAAACTGCCATTGAAGAGAAAATTAGCACTTCTTTAACACCAACGCACCTTGAAGTGTTGAATGAGAGTAGCAATCACAATGTACCACCAGGATCAGAATCGCATTTCAAAGTGACTGTGGTTAGCGATGAATTTGATGGCAAAATGTTAATCGCAAGACATCGCATCATTAACAAAATACTTGCAGAAGAATTAGCTGGCGCTATTCATGCGCTATCAATACATTCTTTTACTCCAGCTGAATGGTCAGAAAAGAATGAGCAATCACGTCAGTCACCGCCTTGTTTAGGTGGCGCAAAACGCGAGCAATCAAGTTAAGCACCGCCATGCATACTAATGATGATCAGGAAGAAGTTGTACGCAGAATTTTAGAATTGCGTGTTGAACATAGAGATTTAGATGATGCTATTCACGCATTATCTCAAGCTGACTATGTAGACCAATTGCAATTAAAGCGCTTGAAAAAACGTAAATTGAATATTAAAGACACGATACAGAAATTAGAGAGCGGTTTAATTCCAGACGTAGATGCTTAAACAATCACTCTGATACTTTTTCCAGCGCTTGCGTCATTTTTGTCTCATTGATAGGAAAAGCCACTTCTACACTAAATTTAAATTGTTGTCTTAACTTTTCTAAGTGATTTTCAAAATCTTTCTCATATAACACAATAAACTCTATTTTTTTATTTGTCTGTGCTACAGCAATAATCGATTCAAGACTACTAAGTCGATCTCTAAAAGTATGCTGATAGTTGAATTCCGCGACTATCACATCCACTTTCTTCTTCTTAAGTATAGCCAATGCTTTTCGCATTGAAGACTCTATTATGACTTCATAACCAAACTGCTGATACAAATCTCGAAAGTCTGGATATCCCCCGAGCTCAATCACTGCCAATAATAGTTTTTTACTCAATATCTTGTTATCTGAATAGCTCTTTCATGATCGCGCATTATCTCGCCTGTATGCAAAGAAAACTCACCATGCTTTCTATCTTCAAAATATAACTTTAGCGTCTCAGTCATAATTGGGAACGATAGATCTGACCAAGGAATATCAGATTCATCCATAAACTCTGTTTCTAAACTTTCTATGCCTGACGATGCTTCCCCATCTAGCACATCGGCTTTAAACATGACATACACTTGACTGATATGCGGCAAATTATAGATAGCGAATAATTCCAGATTTGAGGTACGCGCCGTTGCTTCTTCAAATGTTTCGCGCGCTGCAGCTTCTTGTAAGGTTTCATGGTTCTCCATAAATCCCGCAGGCAAGGTCCAAGTGCCTACACGAGGTTCTATCGCACGCTTACACATTAATATTTTATCTTGCCATTGCGCAACACAACCTGTGACAATTTTAGGATTCTCATAAAAAACCATGCCGCAGCGTGGACAACAGTGCCTTAAACGATTATCACCTTCAGGAATTTTGTGTTCAATATCACTTGAACCACAGCTACTACAAAATTTCACAGCACTTGCCTCGTTAAAGTTAAATCAACAACCCATACTTTAGACTAGGAAGGTAGCATGCTACACACAATTTATGAACCTGTGTGCCGACAGTAATTTAGACTTTGTATATATCTTTAATTGGTGCAGGCTTGCCAAATATGTATCCTTGCCCATAATCTACACCGATCACTTTAAGCGCTTTTATTATTTCTGGTTTTTCTACAAATTCAGCAATGGTTTTAATATTCATAGTACGAGCCACATTAGTGATTGCCTGTACAGTCGCAAACTGAGTCGCATCATCCAGCATTGCAGATACAAATGATCCATCAATCTTCACATGATCCACATCTAACTGATTCAGATAGTTAAAAGAACAATATCCCACACCAAAATCATCCAGAGAAAACTTATAACCCACCGCTTTCAAATTATGAATGAACTTTTGTGCTCGAGAGATACTTTTAACAGCAACACTTTCCGTGATCTCAAAACAAACACAACTAGTCGGCACTTCATATTTATTTGTCATATCCAACAAGAATCTTTCAAAAGCGACACTGACGATTGAATGCCCTGAAAGATTAATTGAAATATTAGGAATTTTTATTTGTGCCTTAGCTTTTTCGCTTATACCTTTAAATACTTTTTCGCACACCCATTGATCAATTCTCGTTGTGACTTCTAACGATTCGGCTGCAGTAATTAATTCTTGCGATGATACGAAGTCATTTTTCTTGAAGTCGAATATCCTTAGCAACACCTCATAGGAATAGTGACTAGCTTGATCATTAAGACTTACAATGGGTTGCGCAAATAATTCGAACTTATCATTTTGCAAAGCATCTTCAATGACCAGCGCATAGTGCATTTTCCC
>CALJEX010000080.1 GCA_938074525.1 uncultured Gammaproteobacteria bacterium | reverse complement strand
AGCGCCAGTGCGTCACAGCCGTTTGCATACGCAAAGTCCATATGATCTTGCGGATACCCAATCGCGTCAAAGATAGAGCCCGCCACAGAGTGTGCGTGCAGTCCAACAAATTTAATTTTAGAATCAGTCCGATTCATTGCGCCTCCTTAAGTGTTATATGGTATATTAACATGAGTATGAGGCAGAGTCAACTCTTTTTTGGGTAGTTCCAATAAATTATCGGAAGACATGTATTCACGATAACCGCCCCATGTAGAAATGTCATAATACCAATCAACGTCGTAATATTCAGCGCTCTTCGTTGACAATTGGCTCAGAACTTCCGCCAGTGAAAAGCTTCTTGCTGACCATCTTTCTTCCAGTGCTAATTTTTGACTCGGATACTGCTGGCCTTGTAAGGGGGGTAAATACTCCCGTGTTGTGGTCTTGTTTATTTTGTTTCGACATGCTTTAAAATCTTCTCCCTTAAGTGTAAATGATAAAAATTCGCCATCCTTAGCAGTTTTGTTATCGTAGCGTATAAAAAAATTATTTTTTGTAGTTGAAATGTTTTTTCGATATTCTCTTATTGATTTTACATCAAATATTGACATCGGAAAACTAACATAATAATTTTGAGGTATTATCCACTTTGAAATCCTGTAAGAAGTGACGAATGCGGTGTTTACACCATGTAATATTGACCATCCATAAGAATCGCGTCGTTGGCGATCTTTTGGATGTATCGGTGCATAATAAATAGGCACTTCTCGTCGATGGTCCGAATAAAATTTTGTAAAAAATCGCTCGTAGTAAACAGGGTCATAAACCCAGTCACCAACGACCTTTCTTACAATAGGCGCTAAGTCATTGTTTGCCACAATCCAAATGGTATTACAACCTGCCATAGCGCACTCATACACTGATTTTTGAATAGCTGTAAAGCTATCTTCAATGGGCATGAGAACATCAGGGAAGGCGTATTCATAGCTGCAATTAAGATTGGCAACCGGTATTATACCTGCTGTGTGGACGTGATTACTCATTTTAGAAGTAGATTGGAGTCCAAACGTACCGATTGTAGCATTTGATTATAAACTTTTTTGCTAATCTTCGCATTTTCAAATCCTTTGGCTTTTAATATGTGATTTTTGTTCGTTAGTTTCTTTTCACGCCTAATGTGTGACGTTTTAAACTTGTAATGACGAGGATTCCCTGCAGAATTGTACCCGTTAAACAATCCTTTCATGCCACGCTTTTCCATTTCATTGATTAGCTTAAACCTTGCCATTGTTTCAGAAAAGTTAAAATTTAATATTTGCTCTTGCGCTAACTGTGATACAATACAAGCATCTTTAACAGAAGTATTTCCATCAATACGGTCTGATGGATAAAACCATATTTGTTTGCAGAAACTATCATCTGTTTCGATGTAGTCAATATCATGTTTGCCGCCTTTGTTAAATGCAACCCAATCATAACATAAATACTCCTCATTATCAAATGAATTCTTCTCCAAAAGACCGTTAACATTATTATCACCAAAATAGTGGCACTTGTTAAACTTAATTTCACAAATTTTAGAGTATTCGTTAAAACACGTTAGAGAGTTATCAGAGGCCCTAAAAGATGTGCACAAGTTTGATAGCGGCACTAAACCGCTTAACGAGTGCATAAAATGAAGTCTTTCCCACAGTAAATACTTGGGCAAACCAATTTCAATGTCATCGCCAAATGTTTGAAGTGAGCGGTTCTGGTGCGGTAAGTTTAAAAAATCAAAATCAACGGTAGGTTCAAAGTAATCAAATCTAAATGGTTTTTCAAAATCTGAAAAAATTACCGGCCAAAAATTTTGCCAACCAAGCAAAAACGCACTTAAGCTGCTGCCCAGGATTACGTTGTCGTATTCTAGTATCAATCTTCCTCTATGTCTTTGAGTAGTGTCTTGATGTCAAGCCCTGCACAATCAATCTTCTTTTTAGATACATGATAGTGACTAACAAACCCACTAAACTTACCGTAGGGTACCTTTTGTTCATACTGGGTGGATGTGTTGCCAAACTGATTCAGTGGTGTCTCGTATGGAATGCCAGTTGCCTTGTGGATTGCTTTCCATAGTGCCTTCAGTGCCTCGATTTGCTTTGGATAGAACCCAAGGAATGGCTCAAGCTTCGTGTGATGAACCCATGCGTTTTCCACAAGGGGTCGCTCACCAAACCCATTCTTAATGTACCAATCTTGATACTTTGGGTAGTATGCATTGGTAATCTCAACACCAACTGATGCACGGTTGGCGCGTTCAGAGCCTGCATGCCACGCAGCATGCTGTATATCAAGAGTTTGGTAAATTGTGCCATCATTGTCAATTAAAAAATGTACTGATATTCCTCTTTTGTTGAGGACAGAGGCGCATGACTTAGAACTCAAGCAAACATCCCAATGGTTAACAAAGTATCTGATATTTCTCTTTGGGCGGCCAGCATAGCTGTAGTGTGTGCCGGGGTTTGCTTTTAGTGCTCCGGGCTCTGACCATAAGACAACCTTGTCCCATTCAATTGGAAAGAAGTCGTTGTTGTATACAATGTAGTTTGCGTATTGACAAGATACTGGCTTATGATCATCGATTTCAGATTGTCTCTCAGTCCACAAACGACGAAATGTCGTGGGTCCGCAAAGCCCATCAGGTGATAGTCTATTATCTTTTTGCCATTTCTTAATAGCCCTCACAAGCTTGTCATCAAAATACTTTTCACCAAACCAAGTTGGATCCCAGCCAAGCTTAGAGGCAGAAGCCTCATTGTAGAAGTTCTTGTCAACACCCATTATGTGTTCCTTTAAAATTATTAACTAAGTATACCTAATATATAGTTCTCTAGAACAACATTGATACTTTTGTCGGCAAAGTTAATAGCTTCAATCATTTTCTTATCTACAACTACAGTTGAACCTTTACTAAGCTTGCTAGCATATTTTACATCATCGGAAAAGTTTACAACCGTTGCAGTAACGTAAGTTTCTTCTGTCGGCTTGTATTCATCCGGCAATAGAATGCCCGAATCGGTTTTGTTTTCCTCTTCATTTTTTAAATCAATTTGAATATACCTGTTAACTGGTCTAAACATTATTACCTCTTTGTTAAATTGTGCATGTATCATTAGTGCAGAACTTGGTGCCGGAGCCACCGTCTTCGGAAACAAATCTGCTGATTGGGCTAATCTTGGCGATCATCTCTTCGTATTTTTCTTTAGCAATCGGCTCATACGGAGCCTGAACATATCCTGTTTCTTGATACTTGAGAAAAGAGACTGCCTTGAGTCTTGTTTCATACATTTCTAGTGCATCTTTGAGTTGCGATGCCTCACTGTCATTAAATGTTACTGTAATCGATACTGAATTATCGGCCCAATAGTGTTGGTATTGCGCTGCGATCTCAAGTTGTTCCCAAATGCTGACATCTTTCT
>CALJEX010000079.1 GCA_938074525.1 uncultured Gammaproteobacteria bacterium | reverse complement strand
TCTCTATTGAAATGAATACTAAAAGACTAGATAACAATGAAAAATATAAGACTGCTTCAACAGCATAGCTTACTTTTTCAGCAATTTGACGAGTTCTATTTAACAAGAAGTCGATATCAAAAAAAGTGGCACTAGGATAGTTTTCAACAAGATTCCGCATCATTGGCCTTTGTTTACTATTTAGGTGCAAACTACTCATATATGTTGCAGGTAATCCGTCAAGCACTCCTGGTGAAAAAATCATATAAAAATTTGGTTTGAATGACTCCCACTCGACTGAACGTATACTAGAGACTAATGCCGATATTTTTTGCGTTTCAATGACAAATGTAAGTGTGTCACCTAAATTAATAGATAGATTTTCCGCAATTCCCTGCTCAATCGAGACATGATTAGTCCAACCATTAAGTTCATGCCACCCTCCTTGTATAATTTTATTATTTTCAGGTAATTGCCCGCTCCATGTTAGCGCTAAATCTCGTTCCAATGATTCATCATATCGATTTGATTCTTTATTAGCATAATCACGTATAGCGATATCATTCACAGCACTGAGCCGGCCTCTCACTATTGGATACAAAGGACTATGTTCTATTTTATGTTTATTTAAGTATTCTATAAATTGAGCATTATCTTTTTCAAAAAGATTGATTGCAAATATATTTGGTGCATTATCTGGCACTTTTGACTGCCAAGAAACTATCAGATCATCTCTTATCGTTGAAATCAATGCTAATGAAAAAAATGTCAATGCTACAGCGATAACCTGAACAGTGACCATATGCCGATTAGCTTTAAGACTTCGCGCAGCTAATTTAATTGATGTATGTCTTGACAAAGAATAGTTAACAAGAGCATTAACAGAAAGTCTTGTTACGAAATAAGCAATTAGAACAAAAACAAATAAAGTAAAAATTATATATACACTAATCAGCAGATCTTGAGTACTGAGATATATTAGCAACGACAACCCAAATAGAATAAAAACGATAGTTAATAAAATTGGGTGCTGTTGCGATTCTAAGCGGTTGAGTAATAATTTAGGTGCTGTACGCAATAATTTGTTCAGAAATGGCCATGCAAAACTAACCACAACAATCAAAGCTGTAGTAGCACTTAATAAAAATGGTTTAATACTAGCCGCGGGTAATGCTTCAGGGATTATATCCCCTAACATATTCAAAATGACTACATGGGCTATTCCACCAACAGCAAATCCAATTGCTATAGCTAATAAAGTAAAAACAATAAATGGAGCAATAACTGCAGCGATCATCTGTTTGCTTTTTAAGCCCAAACACCTGAGCAATGCATACTGATATGTCATTTCATTTGCATAATGAAAACTCACAAGCGCTGCTGCAACTGCTCCCAGTAATACCGCGATTAATGCTGTAATATTCAAGAAGCGATACGCTCTTTCTATAGTAGCTGTTAATGCTTGGCTAGCAGAATCAACCGTGATGAATTTTTGATTTAATTGCAATGTGACAGATAATTTTTCTTGCAATGCATTTATTTGGTCTTCATCGCCTGCAAATAAATAACGATATTTAACTCGACTCCCTGGCTTTACAACTTCAGTTGCGGCTATATCCTGCCAATTAATTAATACACGAGGTGTGAAGCTGTAGAAACTATTTCCCCTATCCGGCTCATAAATTAATATCCGCGTCACCTTCAACGACTTTTCACCAACATTAATAGATTGATTTAATTTTATATTAAGTTCATTTAGCACACGGTCTTCTACCCAAGCCTCACCCACTTCAGGCACTTCGTTAGTCGCTAGCGTTTCGCCATACAATTCATTTGATATTTGTAACTCACCTAATAATGGATATCCATCTGATACAGCCTTAACGCTAGAAAGTAAAAATTCACCCGTACTATCTGTGCTTGCCATCGTTTGAAATGTTAGCGTTTTAGCCTCAGCCAATGAGAAAGACTGAACGATCTCTTTCTGTTGTTCATTCAACATACTTGAAGACTGTAAAACCATATCTGCAGCAAGCACTTCCTTTGCTTGCATATCAAATAATTGCTCAAGACGATCACCTAATAAACTAATACTAAATGTGACAGCGCAAGCAACCGCGATAGCAATACAAAACAAGCGTATAGATCCTTGACGTAACTGCCTAATTAATAACTTATTATAAAAATTAAACATACTGGCTTCTTTTTAACTTGCCTTGCTCTAAGTGATAGCAATGATCACATTTTTTGGATAAAGATTCATCGTGTGTCACTAATATTAGCGCTGTACCTTGTTCTTTATTCAGTTCAAATAATAAATCAATAATTTTGCCACCAGTATCGGTGTCAAGATTGCCTGTCGGTTCATCTGCTAGTAATAATGGCGGTGTTGTTGCAAACGCACGTGCTATGGCCACACGTTGCTGCTCGCCACCCGATAAAGTAGTTGGAAAGTGATTAATTCTATGACCCAGACCCACTCGATCTAATAACGAACTAGCTATTTTTTTAGCTTGTTTATTATTATTTATTTCTAATGGCAACATGACATTTTCCAATGCAGTAAACCCTGGTAATAAATGAAATGCTTGAAATACGAAGCCAATATATTGATTACGCAGACCTGCCCGGCTATCTTCGGACATTATTTCTATAGAATGTTGAAACAATTCAATGCTTCCTGTTGTCGGAGTATCAAGGCCTGCTAACATGCTTAACAATGTTGTTTTACCTGACCCAGACTGACCAATCACAGCGATAGATTCTGACTCAGACACTTGAAAAGTGATATCTTCAAGAATAGTAAGCGCGCCCTCTTCGGTAGAGACAACTTTGCTCACTTGAGTACAACTTAAAATTGATGAATTTGAAATAATGCTTCTCCGTTTTTTTACAATCTATTTATTATTGGCCAGCCAATTAGTTCACTCAGATGATATTAACAATAGTAAAGACAATGAAAATACCATTATTGTTGTAGGTGATAGCTTAAGCGCCGCATATGGCATTGCGTTAGAAAAAGGTTGGGTTAATTTATTACGTTTTCGATTACAAGATTTTGACTCAAACACAAAATGGAATGTAATTAATGCTTCAATTAGCGGTGACACTACTGCCGGAGGTCTAGAACGTCTAACTAAATTGATCAATGATCATCAGCCTGTACTGTGCATTATAGCATTGGGTGCTAACGATGGTTTACGTGGACAGTCGTTGAGCTTGATGCATAACAATTTAGAAAGAATGGTAAACGAATGTAGTTTAATCGGCACATCACTACTGATTGGCATGATGTTGCCTCCAAATTATGGTGAAAAATATACGCGTGCATTCCATCAAGTTTATACAAATGTTGCACAACAGAATAATATAATCTACGTTCCTTTTATGCTTCAAGGTATAGCCTTACAAGATGAATTCTTTCAAGCAGATAGACTGCACCCCACGGCTGAAGCTCAACCAATAATCCTCGAAAATATCTGGGCAAAGCTAAGGGAAATACTGATAAATATAAAGAATCATTAAATTTTTATTAGAGGTCTTAAATTTGTGTCTCATTCTAATATTAACTAATACTATATAAAATAATATTACTAAAGAGCAGGTAATATTCTCCCTATAGGCGTAAAGCGCTAGCATTTATTTATTGTTAATATAATTATCATCATAATTAACTAGATTACATTTCAATGTTAAAAGATAATCTTCTGACTAGCTTCTTTATCATAATGATTGCTGTTTTTCTTACTGCTTGTAATTCTGAACCAGAAAGCACTTTAAGTCCTGGTATTAGTGTACAGACAGCCAAAGAAATGATCACACAGGATCAAGATATAATTGTTCTTGGCGTGAGAACTGCCAAAGAATTTGCTAGAGGGCATATATCTGGCGCTGTGAATATTAATATCCATGATCCTGCCTTCCCTCAGCAAGTCTCTACACTTGCACGCGATAAAACATACATTATTCATTGCGCTGTTAACCCACGCGGAGGCCGTGGTGATAAGTCGATTGATATTATGAATAAACTTGGCTTTTCTAACCTACTCAGTATGAATGGCGGTATTAACGCTTGGAAAAGAGCTGGATTACATATCAATAAACCATAGGTATTTAGAATGAATACTCTATTAATCCACTTTTTTATGATTTAAAACAGATGGGTTTTAAACTGAGTAACTTGCTTCTCGCCAGCAGAAATTTTTGAGGTATGTGTGTACAAATAATTACTGAGCATCTATCCACTGGGTAGAATGATTTGTATCAATCATTGGCATCGAGCTTTGAGCTGTGACAGCATTTTTTATTGAAGTCGATGACGTTCGAGAATTATAGTGAACTTTAACAATCTTTTTTCTATGGGTGTTTAAATAAGATTCGACATCAATGTTATGAGGTTTACTTCCCCAATCTTCTCCTACTACGAAAATATCAACATTCAATACTTTACAAGCAGATACATATTCTAGCTCATAATATGGACGTACAATATCAACACAGCGCAATGCCTTCAGCATTTCCTCGCGTTGATCGAGTGGAATAACTGGCACATTTGGTTTGTAAGAATTCACTACGCTATCAGAAGCGACGCCCACAGCCACGACATCACCAAGCGCCCTACACTGCTCCAATAATGCAATATGCCCCACATGAAGCAAGTCGAATGTACCCACGGTATAAACTATCATTGTGCCATTAAACTCATAAAAGAGATTATTGTTTTATTTTCTTGCATCATAAATTCCGTTAACCGTTATAAAAGTTTCCAACCATAGATGACAGTGATCACAAGCGTATAAGTAGCAAGAATATAAACATTGATTGGATTTCCTGATAGCTTTGGTGTTTTTATTTGCGATACGTTAAGTGTGGCAAGAGTTAGGCCAACGATGTAAAGAATGACTGCAAAGACGTTCTGACTAAAATAGCTTTCTAATAAAAATACCAAAACCAGTATGAGACTATTATTATCGAGCGCGAGTCCAGTATATTTTGAACCGCCGGCTAGGCCATATGTACTAAAATAACTCAAACGTAATGCACTGGCAGCAAGCATTAAAAATGCACCGACTAAAAATATAGGCTCGAATTTCCCAAAGCTTAATAAAAGAATTGCCGGAGCAACTCCATAACTCACAATGTCGATTAATATATCAAGCTGACCACCAAAAATTCGATCCTTTCCAGTTCTGCCCTGCATTCTTCGTGCAATTAACCCATCAGCCCAGTCAAAGGCAACTGCCCAGACCATGCCAATCATTGCAGCATAAAATATTCCTAAAATACTGAAGTAAATAGCCAGTATCGTGCACATCAATCCTGATAGTGAACACAAATTAGGAATGTCTTTTACGTAAGAAAGTATTGGAGGCTGTAATTCTTGAGGCTCTGCTTCGTATCTAATCATAATTGTCTTTGTGAGGGTTAACTGTGTCAATCGGACATTACGCTAACAGTCCAATAGAACGGCAGGATTTATTTTATGCTTTTAAAATAATAGAACTCACACAGACACTCGCAACTTGAGCATCAAGTTGTACAAACATAGTCCCTAGCATAAACATGCTAAGAGTGTGAATATAAATTTTTACCGATGAACTGGCGGGATGATAAACCCGAGAGAGGATCGGAACATAGTTCCTAATGGCGCAGATTATACAGCAAATAGATGAATAATACGTCATTTGATTTAACCAAGACGATATATGGTGGACTTCTGCCTATAGAGCTACGCGTATTAAAGAGAAGGAGTCCGTCCTGTTTAAGGGTTTCTATCCACATATAGTATTTGCATCTATTGCGTCAGCATGTGAGATTTAAGCAATCTTAATAACACTCTACAGGAAACAAAATGCCTACATTAGACATAAAGATACATAACACAGATTCAATTAGTGATTTTTACTCAGAAGTATTTATAGCTAGCTATTTAAAATCAATCAGTCACGATTCAACCAGTGATAGAGAATTAGAAACAGCTGCTCTCCAAGCTCAAAGAATCGCAGAGATTGCAACCAGATCTCGCGCTAATGTAGGCATGATAGATATCTAAATGCTTTCACAATAATTCATGCAAAAACTCAATTGCAGTCATTAACGATGAAGAATAACGAATAATTAAGAGCGCGATTAATGGAGGTTTATTTCAGCCGGCATTGATCATCTCGTTTTTTATAGGGTTCATTACAGGCCCATTTATTACCTTCACTATCAATATGTGCATTATCTGGGACAGCTAAAATGACACATGAGTTTCCTGACTCATAGTAGCCCCTATCGCACTCCCAACCATCATCATATTTAGAATTGGTCAAATATCCATTTTCTGGAACCACTATAAGAGCGCAGGTATCATTATGAGCACGGTAACCTCTATCACATTTCCATCCTGTATTTGAATTATCATTAGTCAAATACCCATTATCAGGAACTTTGATTTGAAGACATATATTATTATCTTTTTTAAATCCTCGATTACATTTCCACCTTGTACCATATGAGTTTAAGAATGCGTTATCTGGAATAACGAAAATTTCACATTTACCATCTAACTCAATATAACCATATTTGCACTTCCAACCACTATCGTAAGTGTTACTCGTTGCATAGGCATTTTTTGGAATAACTAAAGCATTACATGTTTCTTTAGTCTTTATATAACCGTTATTGCACTTCCATCCATTACCGTATGAATTAGCTGTAGCATTTGCAGGAACATTACCTGCCTCTTTAGCCTGCACAATAGATATATAACAAGCATAAACAACTAATATAACTATAAAATATTGACGACTAGGGTTGATATTCTTCTCCATCCCAACAAAGTTGGATTTAATAATCTATTCTATCGTAACTCAATAACTTTACTCTATTAGCAAAACCATTTTATTTAGTTAGTTACGCTAATTCCACGACATGTTATTAACATCTACGTTATAAGCATAATGAAGAACAACTGCTCAAAAAGATATACATTAATCATGTATATTGATCTTATGATGAATAATAACTTCATATCTTGAGTATTATCAGAATAACACTGCTTTATTCATCATTTACTGCTTCCTTATATAGTCACATGTATATCATCAATCAAAACCAATGACTATTATCAAGATAAATCTTGTGCCAATAAATTTAAGTGTATAGTGAGAAGTAAGAGTATCATCCTACTGAGTCTGTTGGCTTCTTATATCTCAACCTCACTAGCATCAATCAATATAAGGCAAGGAATATGAATGAATTAGTAGATATAAAAATTAAGTGTATAGACCCAAAACGTCGCCCATGCCTGGTTAACAAAAACTACATCGATGTGATTTTTGAACTTTCCGACAAAGCAGATAAAGATTGGTGCGTAATATTTAATGACAATTTCTCAAACTCTGGCACTAATATAAGAATCAATCCAGAGGAAGGTCAATACGTGGAAACATGGGTAAGAGATATGGAAGATATCCCTGAAACTTTAAATCTAATTAAAGAAAAAACTGATCAAACCAATATTAAGTATTCTGATAAGTTAATTGCCGATGATGAGAAAAGAAAAGACTCTTACAATCAAGTGAAGAGTGTAGCGAGTGAAAGATTAGAAGCGATACTTGGTGAATTAGATTTTGATTGAACTATTTGCATATTCAGTGGGTAATACACCTAAATCTATGCTTAAACCAACCATATAGTATTTTTTCCTTCGAGATTTTTACTTACTCAAATATGAAGCTGAGTAGAAGCCTCTAAGCGTAATATAACGTTAGCTAATATCTCACTTTATATTTATTTATCAATAAGATATGAATAATTATTAATGTAATATCTATAATTAAACAACATCATTAATTGATAGTAGCACTCAGGCAATTATAAATATAAGGTAGCAAGAACCCGATAAAAAATACTGACGTTAACGCACAAAATAGACACAGTGAGTTATCTAGAACTCACTGAAATTATTATGATTCGGCCTAGCTTACTACTCATTATTCTACTCGTCTTACCTGCCGTATCTATGGCGCAAAGAACAGAAATCTTTGCCGTGCAAATTGGTACTTATGAGAAGTTTGCTGCCAATACCAAACAAGCCGTCAAGGATTTTGACGATGTTCATGTGTTCACTTACAAGAATAAATCACGTGTTACGGTTGGGGAATTCACCTCTAGAGATAGCGCCAAGACATTATTAAGAGATCTTAAAAAAGCCGGATTTCAAGACGCATTTATTCGTCGAACAGGTTACGTTGATCTAAGCAAACCGCACAGTACTATTGAAAAATTCAACATATTAATTTCCGAATTAGACGCAAAAGCGTTTTACTTAGATGGTGACATGTTTATTTTTCAAGGAAAGGGTTATATCAAAATACATCATCAGAACTTAGACAAAATCTCTAGCGCTAGACCTATTATCAATCTAAATCCAAACAATAATTTTCAACTACTGAACTCTTACTAGTCATTCACACTGATAGTATTGATTCTCAAATCACCTTCAATAGTTTTATGCACTGGGCATTTATCTGCAATTTCTAATAAACGTTTACGCTGAGATTCATCAAGATCACCAATCAATTTAATTTTACGGATAATTAACTCTACTTTTCCAGACTCATTTTCACAGTCTTGGCAATCTTTAATATGCTCACGTGTATGCTCAAGGATTATGTCCACATCTTCTAAAGGCCACTTTTTTCGATTTGCATACATACGAATTGTCATAGAGGTACAGGTTCCAACCGCTGCAAGTAGATGTTCATATGGATCCGGTCCACGATTGCTTCCACCAAATGCTGTAGGCTCATCTGCAAACCATTGATGATCATCAGTCATTACTTCTCTCAGAAATTTATGGTTCGCTTCTAATATTTGAACTTGGCCTTTAGATAATTTTTCAGACTCATCGCTATGACAATCAATATAACGTTGCGCCCAAGCAACAATAGTATTTGCCACATAGCTTGCATCACTATTACTTGATAATAAATGGTTAGCATTATCTAGCGTAATAAAACTTTTTGGATGTTTAGCTTTTGTGAAAATAATTCCCGCCTGATCAATAGACACTACTTCATCAATAGGCGAATGAAAAATTAACAATGCCTTACGTAGTTTGGAAATTACATCTTCGGTATTTTGCACTTTAAGATCTTCGATAAATTGTTTTTGAATATCAAAATCTCGCCCTGCAATATCAACTAAAGCGACCCCATCTTTTTGGATATTTTCCACATCTTGCTTGAACAAATGTAATAAGTGATCTGCAGTCGCAGGAGAACCGATGGTAACCACTGCTTTACATTCTGATATATCACTTGACGCATGAAGTGCTGCTGTTCCCCCCAAACTATGACCTATCAGTAATTGTGGTGCTTGATAATTGTTACGAAGGAAATCTGCTGCTGACAATAGATCAGCAACATTACTAGTGAAATTTGTATTAGAGAAGTCTCCTTCAGATTCACCTAGACCTGTAAAATCAAAGCGCAATACAGCAACGCCATTTAAAGCCAAGGTATTAGCAATATAGGTAGCTGCGAGAATATCTTTACCACAAGTAAAGCAATGCGAAAACAGAGCATAATAATTTATTTTTGCATCAGGCAATTCAAGGATTGCAGCTAATTGAACTCCATCTTTATTAACAAATGTAATACGTTCTTTAGTCGGCAAGGCAAAATCCTAACAATAGTAATACATAATAATATTTCACTTAACCATCGCGGGATTTAAAGACATGTAAAGTGATTGCACATGCTCAGCCGCTGTAATCCCAGAACTTGTTAAATAACCGCCATCTATTTGAGAGGTGAAACCTTTCTCATACAAACTACGCGCAGCTTCCTGAGCGGCAGAATCAGCCGTTTTATGAATTTTAATCCCTACTCTGCTTGTTGAAAGATCGAAAGCAAGAAGCAGATTTAATTCAGCAATATTTTCTGATGAAAAAGTCATTAGCTTAACTCCGTAATCAATTATTGTTATCTAAATATCGGTAATCGGTAATTTGTCATGGTACTCCATGGCAGATATTTTAAAAGCTATATCTCAATTTATGTTATTTATAAATTACAATAAGATACGTCACATATCTATACAAACAATCCAAAAATTATTCACAATATGGCTTGATCGCCACGCAGATAGACACCTTATGCTAATCCCGCATTATGGAAATAACGCAAATCAAACCACGCCCACTAATGATAAAAGTGTCAGAGGTCAAAAAACACTTCTATTTTACAAACCATCAGCCAAATTAGCTTATTACAAGCTAAAAATAGCTGTCTAGTATTATAGTTAAGCTGTATAGTATCGGCTAGATGCCGCATAAAATGTGCTCTTCTGGGTAACCCTTATCTCCAGTCAATCTGCTAGCAGCATGGTAGAGTGAAAAAATATCCCACCATAACCAATAACAGACACTATGACTGATACCGATACTACGCCTAGCATTTCTATCACGTCACAATTCTATTCAATTGAATCCATAGAACCTGTCGACCCTCCTGCTGGCGCGGAAGGCGACGATTGGTTTCAATATGTAATTGTACAGGGCACAAATAGAATCAGCGGGTACCGACAAGGCAATTTAGAATCAGTACGTCAATCAACAGAAGAAAATATTGAATTATTAAATGAGCGTCAGTTTGGTAAACGTGCACGCGTTCAACAATCACTTTCAAGTAAGAAATAACTTTCATACAACTTTCGAGTTTAATCATTATGAAAGATTTCAATGTCTCCAGTTAGAACTCGCTATCAAACAATTGAATTTGATAAAACTGATATACACTTAAGAACGTTACGCGATAATCAGCAGTACTTCGACAAAGACAATGTTGCAGCCAATCTAGGCATCTCATCAGCGACATGGCCATTATTTGGCATCGTATGGCCTTCTAGTATCGTGTTAGCTAAATATATGATGGATTATGATTTTGCTGACAAACGAATTCTTGAGATAGGTTGCGGCATCGGTTTAGCTAGCTTGTTGCTCAACAACAAGCTAGCTAACATTAGCGCCACCGATATGCATCCCGAGGCTGAAGAATATCTAGTGGAAAATACCAATCTTAATAAAGGTAAGACGATCCCCTTTGAACGAGCATCATGGGATAACTTTGCCACCGAGTTAGGCAAGTTCGATTTAGTCATTGGTAGCGATATATTATATGAAAGAGAAAATATAGATAACCTCGCTAACTTTATTGATAATCATACTAAAGCAACGAGTACTATAATTATTGTTGATCCAGGTCGAGGCAATCATGCAGCATTTAGCAAAATAATGGTGAAACTAGGATATTCACATGATCAAAATAAAACTGGTGATACTAGCTATCTAGAAAAACCTTATAACGGTCAAATACTTCAATACAAGCGCCTTGAAGTATCCATATAAAAATCTATTCAAGTAACTAAATTGAGGCTTGAATACACTACAGTTGACCATAATCGTATGCCCCTTCTAGCGCTTCAAACACTGGCTTTAATCGTCTCTCATCATCCGCATGTGTTTCCATTAAGAATATAATTTCTTTGTATTCTTTATCATTTATATCCAATACTTGTTTTACATTTAACAAACCCATTTCAATCGCTTCAGACAAATGTGCATAGATTGTAGATAACTTCAATTCACGAATTCTACTAATACCTTCAACATTCTTCCCTTGCTGATATAGTGTTAGCGTTTCATTGATTGTGTCAGATAAATTATTATCTAATAATTCAGGTAGAGGATGGCGCGCGATTTCTTTTAGAAAAACATCGCCGTAACGTGCTAATTTTTGTTCTCCCACTCCAGTAATATCACTCATTTGACTCTTAGTGGTAGGCCTGATTTTAAGCATTTCCTGTAACGTGGAATCGTGAAAAATCACATAAGGAGGTGTGCCAGCTTTTTCAGCCAAGTTTAATCGCAATGCTCGTAGAGCTTCCCATAAAGATTGATCTTGAGGACGTATGGCTTGCTTACTTTTCTTCGAAGTATTCGCTTGAATTTCTTTCTGAATTTTACGCAATTGCAAGCTCTGTTGGCCCTTCAATATCGGACGACACTTCTCAGTCAAACGTAATGCGCCGTGTCTTTCCATATCGATCTCAAGAAACCCCATTGCAATAAGTTGGCGCATAATCACACGCCATTCAGCAATAGTGAACTCTTTGCCTATACCAAAAGTACTAATACGCTCATGGCCGTTACGCGCAATTCTTTCGTCTTTCTTACCCAATAAAACTTCCACAAGATAATTAACACCGAAACGTTGTTCAGTGAGATATACACAAGACAATGCCATTTGAGACGCTTTAGTTGCATCCCAACTTTGCGGTGGATTCAAACAATTATCACAGTTACCGCAGGGCTTATCTGAAACCTCATCAAAATATTCCAATAAAGCATTACGTCGACAAGTGATTAATTCGCATAAACCAAGCATTGCTTCCAATTTATTATGCTCAACTTGTTTATGCACTTCACCCGCATTGGAGTTTTGGCTAAATTGTCTTAGCGTGATGACATCTTGCAAACCATAGGCCATCCAAGCATTGGCAGCTAACCCATCTCTCCCAGCACGGCCGGTTTCTTGATAATAGGCTTCGACACTTTTAGGCAAAATTAAATGCGCAACAAAGCGTACATCAGGCTTATCAATACTCATACCAAAGGCAATTGTTGCAACAATAATAATGCCTTCCTCACGAAGGAAACGCCTTTGATTTTGTTGACGCAAATCAGCAGACAATCCGGCATGATATGGTAGAGCTACTCTACCCTGCTGACTCAGCCATTCTGCGATCGCTTCAACTTTTTTACGTGACAAGCAATACACAATGCCAGCGTCATTTGCATGATTTGTTTGTAAAAAGTTCCATAGTCGTTGTTTAGGATTGTTACCGTCACTAATCGCGTATCGAATATTAGGCCGATCAAAGCTATCAATAAAAACACTAGCATTTTGCAATTGCAGCTGGGAGATAATTTCTTCGCGTGTACGTTTATCCGCAGTCGCCGTCAGTGCAATCCTGGGCACATTAGGATAACGTGCATGCAAATGCTTTAGCTGCTGATACTCGGGCCTAAAATCATGCCCCCATTGAGACACACAATGTGCTTCATCAATAGCAAGCAATGCCAAGGTGGATTGATCCAATATGCGCAACATCTTTTCAGTGAGCAATCTCTCAGGCGCGACATATATGATATCTAGTTGATTATTTCGCAGTTGCTGTTCAACTTCTCTAGCTTCATTTACGTCTAGACTAGAATTTAAGAATGCAGCATTAACACCTAATAATTTAAGTGCATCTACTTGATCTTGCATTAAGGCAATCAGGGGTGACACAATCACTCCGACTCCATCACGAACGATGGCTGGAATTTGATAGCATAAAGATTTCCCACCACCAGTCGGCATTAATACCAGCGCATCTTTGCCCTCTAGTATTTCATTAACAATATTCTCTTGAGAAGGTCGAAATTGTTCAAAACCAAATGTTGATTTTAGAACATCATTTGCACGCTGTAGCAATTTGGCAGGTCTTTGATTACTTAGAAGATCAGGTATTATGACCTATATATAAAATAATGAAATCAATTAGGTGCGAACAAAATGGATCAATGTATTTTCTGTGGAAGACAAACGCTATTACATGAAACTGATTTAACCTATGTCACATACGACACTTATCCAGCCTCACCTGGACATGCTTTAATAATAACCAAGCGACATGTGCCAAATTATTTTGATTGCACTCGTGAAGAAGTAATCGATCTTTGGCAGTCCGTTGAAGTGGCTAAACAACTGGTTGAAAAGGAGCATTCACCAGACTCTTATAATGTTGGTATCAATGTTGGAGCAGTCGCTGGGCAGTCTGTTCCGCATATTCATATCCATTTAATCCCTAGATACAAAGGTGATGTGGAAGACCCTAGAGGGGGTGTGCGTAGCGTTATTCCACACAAACGCAAATACACCCGACGACAAGATATAGCTTAATATCTAAATATTTGTATGAAATATATCCAGTGGTTGCGTTTAAGCTTTGAAACATTAAATCAGTCAATTTTTAAGCCATTCAAGCTATAGCCGTCATAACCTCTATGCTATATTTAACCCAAGTCACATAACAAATATTATTGCCGGAGGAAAAATAATAATGAAAACAAATAGATACATAACAGTTCTGATTGCTATCGCAATCATCTTATCAGCTTCATTGGCCATATCTGCAGAAAAATCCCTATATGAACGCATTGGTGGCGAGAAAAAAGCTAGAGAAATTGTTAGCGATATTTGGGATAACCACAGCAAGAATCCGATCGTTAAAGATCGTTTCGCAAAAAGTAATCCTGAGTATGTTAAACAAAGAGTCTTTGAAATTTTCGCAGCGGCAACAGGCGCCACGGATGTTAGTTATGGTGGCTTAGATATGAAAGCGGCGCATACTGGTATGAATATTAGTGAAATGGAATTCAATGCAGTGGTTGATGATGTCCTCGCGGCATGCGCCTCAAACGGTGTTCAGCAACAGGAACTCAATGAAGTATTGGCAATTTTGTGGTCTGTTAGAAAAGATATTGTTAACTCAAACATCATCACCGATACCTTGGTTAGCTCAGATGCTCCTAGTAAGCCTCATGCTCATAAAGAAGAAGCATCCAGCTCAAGTAATAAAGCAGAAAGAGATGCTCATTATTGCCTGAAAAGCCACGAATGCTAAATTTTTAATTCACAATATATAGAACTGGATGCTTTGGAACACAAAGTGTCCAGCTCTGTTGTTTTAATCACGTCGTTAACCGTGTAAATTTTCTAAGCATTGAGTAAAGAAATTTAACCTCGTCTCTTGTTGATCATCGATAACCACAAATTCTTATCAGTCCCATCCAACCTATCATATATATTGCTAGTTATTGATGGATACATAGATAAAATATCTTTACATACTTTTTCGCCAAATTTCGTCACCACCAGCTCAACCGTCCTTCTATCTTCTCGCTGATATTGACGATCAATCATTTTTAACTCAGTCAAATTATCGACATGCCGTGTCACCGATGCTCTTTGCATATTCAAGTATGCTGCCACTTCAGACGGCCTAGATGTATATCCTAAATAAAGTGTTTTCAATACCAGCCATTCATTAATATTTAGATTTAACCTTTTTAAAGGGTCTTTTAATTGCTCTTCAGCTTCATACAATATATTCATACCTATAATTACAGCGCTTATATCTTTGTTACTCACACGTATACTCCTTTAACTATTTGCTTGATATCACTATCAACGTCTATACCAACCCAATTCTTCGTCTTACCAAAGAATTGGGTATTACTGTCACTTATCACTACACATTCGTATATTAATTATTGTCAAAAATAATTAATTCAATGAATTTAATTAAATCTACTTATAAGCAAGAATATTAATCTATAAGCTATTGCTGGAATGTATAATACAGAATATGAATTATCCGTAATTCTCTGCTGTAAATACTAGTGTTACACTGTATGTAACGTGTTACATGGACTGTAACTCAGTTCACATGAACACACGCAAGGTATTGATCCTATGAGTAATAGTGCCAGCGATATACAGCCACCAAATTCACAGGAAGTACTTGATGAGTGCTCCAATATCTTAGCGACCAAAGAGTTTCGACGCTCACCTAAAATATCCAGCTTACTTGAATTTTTAATCAACGAAACACTTGAGGGACGCTCTCATTACCTCAAGGCCTACACCATTGCCACCGGCTTATTTGGTAAGGATGTGTCTTTCGATCCACAAACCGATCCCCTAGTGCGTGTGAATGCAGTCCGTTTACGTAGGATGATCCAACACTACTATCATGAGCAAAGCACGCTTAATCCTGTAAGAATTGAGCTAAATAAAGGTAGTTATATTCCAACCTTTTATTACACAAAGGATGCACAGTCCCAGTTATCAAAAAAAGCACTTTCATTAGAAGACAATAATCCGATTGAATGCACTTATCCAAGCTTAGCCGTCTTGCACTTCAAAAGTTTGGGTCCTGATCCAGCACATGGCTACATTGCGGATGGGTTCACCCAAGAAGTATTGACAGAAATATTAAAAGTTAAGTCCATTACAGTCATCTCAAGAAGCACGATGAACTTAAACGAAGATCGTCATATTAATACAAAACGCTTAACTGACGTGACTGACGTACGTTATATTCTAAGCGGCTCACTTCATGTTACTGATCAGTGCATGAGGTTGTATGTTCAATTAGACGATACAAACACTAACTCAATAATTTGGTCAAAGCGATGTGAGATTGATTTCGAAGTTGATGAGTTTATATCTACTCAAAGAGAGATAGCCGACAGGGTTGCTAATTATATTGCACGCCCCTATGGCGTCATCGTGCAAAATGAATTACGCAACATCCAAAGAAAAACAACGAAAAACTATAATGCTTATGAATTATATTTGCATTATTACCAATGGTTAAGAACGTTCTCATCCAAAGATCATTTAAATGCATACCACTCACTTAAAGGTGCATTGAAAATAGACCCTAACTTTTCAGACGCTTGGGCATCACTGTCTATAATTTATGTCAATGATTATGCCCTCTCGTACGGTACTATTAACACAGATGAAGATCTACTGGAATTAGCTAACCATTCGGCTATAAAAGCAATAAAATCAGACCCTGCAAACCCTCGTGCTAATTATGTGATGCTTTATGGCAAGATAGCAAAAGATGGCATCAAAGCTTATCTTAACGAAGTGAATTTGATTTACCAACAAAATAAAAATAATTCCCTGATTATTGCAGACATAGGCTTAAGGTTAGCCATTAGTGGCGATTGGGAACGTGGCATTGACATAGTAGAAGAAGCCATGGTGTTGAATCCAGCGCATCCAGATTATTATTACTTCCCATTGGCACTATACCATTTTCATCTTGGCGAGTACGAAGAAACTTTACGCTATATTAAAATGATAGATATGCCAGAATTTTATTGGTTACATATTAATTTGACAGCAACATATGCCAAGTTAGGCAATATAACTAAAGCGAAAAACCATGCTCACACGCTAAAAAGACTCTATCCCAATATTGAAAATAAATTTGTATCAGAATTTAACAAATGGCATTCTGAGAAAGGTCTTATCGAAAAATATATTTCTGCTCTAAAGCTGGCAGGCTTAAATATAAATTAAAATCGTGATATGAATTATTCATCCACATCACGATCTACAAAATTAAAAAAGTCATCCTTGACAATATGATTATTAACTATGAGGGTAATTGATATAATTACAAACGTACTAACATTAAGATTTTATCAATAAGCATTTCTCCTTTTTTAACTATGTTATGAATTTATACCTATAACCTAGTATCTATTACTAAAAATACGCAAGCATCAATCCGAATCCTGCTGAGATACTTGCAGCGAATACAGTAAATTCACTCCATATACGACAAGCAAATGATTCTTTGCATATAGTTTTCAATTAACACTCCTCTATTGGGTAACAATAAATAGCTTAATCTTTGATACTAACCATTATCGTTTGAAGGAACATTAAAATCTGGAGCTAAATAGACTGCTTCAAAAACTCGTCGTAGATTACTCATAGCCTCCAGCGAATCATTACCTTTAAGCGCATTCTTAGCACTAATCAAACTAGCTTTTGCAAATGTATAATCAAAAAATGCATGAGTGGAATGTAGATCCTGATTACTACCCTTGTAGACAATATCTGACTCTATCTTGTATGACAAAGTAGGCATAGAATTAATATTTTCCAATATTTCTTCGTTCAATCTAGGATAGAAATGTTCATATGAACTAGCTATTTCAGTATTATATTTGCTATCAGTATGCGTGATGGTTTTATAGGCATAAGAATCCTCAATTAATTCAATTGATTTGATAGCTTGCTCAACACTTGCCAGGGATGTTGATGGATTTACCCTTATCGCGGTAATAGCATTTTCAGTTTCTTCAAGCACATTGTTTACTGCTGTTGGAACAACTTCATGTTGAGGGCTAGTATTTGCTAGAGCAGGTTTAATTAAGGCAAAGCTTAACAACAGTGCGATTGGTGCAAGCAAATAAAATGGTTGTTTACTATTGTCATGTGTCATTGATTTTCCTTGTGTATAAATTAAAGTGTTCATGCAAAACTCCCGTCAATTTGCGCTACTGCGCTTTGTTTAAATTTCCTCATCTTATTGAGCTGCTTAATAATAGATTTATTTGCTAATTGAATAGAAGTGTTTGTCGCTTCCATTAAATTTTCAGACTTGCGCTCAGTAATCATCTGCGGCAATCCATTAGCAGTGGTTTGCACACGACAACTCTTCAATGTCTGCCCTCTACTACCAACACTACTGAAAAGGCGAACCACAACTTTTCTCACCTTTCTGTTCTGATTCCTAAATGTATGCTTAATCTTTTTGTGAATTGATGTTCTCGCCGCTTGGCTAATTTCAAATCCTCTAGATTGAATATCTATTTGCACTATTACCCCTTACTCCGTTATTGACGCTTGATAATTTATACGATATTAATACAACGGACAAATCGTATTTATTGTATTAAAAGTAAGATATTATCGTATATTATATATAGACAAAAAAACATCGATATATATTAATTTTTATTTATATATCAGTGACTTATAAATTTAAATAACATGGAGAAATTCACGTGTCGCATCTTAACTATAACCATCTGCTTTATTTTTGGACGGTTGCCAAAGAAGGTAGCATCGCAAAAGCATCAGACACTTTGCATATCACACCTCAAACCATCAGTGGTCAAATCAAAGTATTAGAGAGCTCTATCGGCGCTCCATTATTTAATCGCTCAGGGAGAGGATTAACACTTTCTGAAACTGGTAGAATGGTAAATGTATACGCAGAAGAAATTTTTTCCCTAGGCTCTGAATTAGCACAAACAATAAAAAGCAAAACAGTCGCAAACACTAAAGAACTTGTAGTCGGCATCGTCAATTCAATACCGAAATTAATCGCTTATAGAACATTAACACCATGTTTAGAATTAGACAGGGACATTAAAATTATTTGCTTAGAAGGCGATCTAGAAGATTTATTAGCAAAGCTATCAGTGCATAAAGTTGAGCTAGTCTTATCTGACAGACCCGTCCCCTCGGGATTAAGCGTTAAAGCCTATAATCACTTATTAGGTGAAAGCAAAATATCTTTTTTTGCAAATAAGGATATTGCAGAAAGATTCAGTCAGGGGTTTCCAAGTTCACTTGATGAAGCATCAATGTTACTACCTCTCACTTCTAGCCCATTAAGGAGAAGCTTAGATGATTGGTTTGAAGATAATAATATATCGCCTAAAATTGTCGCTGAATTTGATGATAGCGCTTTATTGAAAGCATTTGGAAAAGCAGGAATGGGGCTGTTTCCAGCTCCGGATGCAATATCAGATCATATTGAGAAAATGTACAACGCGAAAAAAATTGGCACGTTAGATTCAGTTAAAGAATCATACTATGCAATATCTCCAGAGCGGAAATTAAAACACCCTGGAGTAAAACAGATCACAAAATTTGCCCGATCTAATATTTTCATGTAAACAAATAAAAATTTATACTTTATTTGATTACTTAACTTGAGCTGCAATCTCTTTTTTAACTATGGCGATATTATCTTTTATTTGTTGCTCAACAAAACCAACAATAATTGCATCGTATTTTTTTGCTGTTCTTTTTGCAGCTTCTTGTCCTACTCTACCATTAAATTCGAGCGTTTTCTCACCCAATAGTGACTGGTAAAATTTAATGAGTTCTTGAACTTCAGCATGCGAATAAGTTTCCTTATATAATGGCATGTAAATTTCATTAGTCACATTTTCGTAAGGCATAGATTTCTTAATATGTGCTTCATAGTTCTTAACCATGGTTGAAAATCTGGCTTTTAGGATTTCTCCTGCTTGCTTTTTCTGGGCATCATTAAAGCTGGAACCATCAATACTTTGATCTGCTGCACGCAAAAATCCAGTCTGCATCTGATTGATCACTTGGGAGTTAAGACTTATATAGCTATTTACTACACCAGTGATTTCAAATAGCTTCTTCAAATCATCATTATATGACCCTGCATTAGCTATAGACGATAGTGCGAGCAATACTAAAATAGTGAATATTTTCATACAGATAGAGTCCTAAATTATTTATATATAAAATCATTATTGATACATTTCGGCATTGTAATACAACTCAGCAACATCGTCCGATTATTTCTCATTCAACTTGCTCGCAAATCGATCTCCCCCCTTTATATATATGGTTGATTTAGCGTGCAAAAATCTGCTGTTGTTATTTACATACCAAGCTTGAATCAGCTTTTGCAAACCTTTTGGTCAACCCATTTAAGTCTTTCTCAAATTCATATATACCTAAGCCAGCAACCACCGATATAGCCCCAAGCAAAACGGATAGCATTAATGATTCATTATTTAGAAATGCTCCCAACAATAATGCCGTCACCGGAGTGATCAATGTAATCATTGAAACTTTAATTGTATCCATATTTTTTAAAATGAAATAATAGAGAGAAAATCCTAATGCAGTAGCAACCACACCCAAATATATAATTGCTCCCCACGCAAGCTCTGGAATATCTAAGGACACCTCCTCACTACTAATCAACATGGCCATTAAAAATAATGGTACTGCCACGGTTAATCCTCCAAGCGTGGATTCCACTCCTGTTAGAGGCGCATTAATTCGTTTAATTACGACAGCACTCAACGCATGGGTAATTGCGCTGATAAACACTACGAATAAGCCCATGCAGCATCAGTATTAAAATCATTACTATTACCAAAAATAGTGATTAGTCCTACCAAGCCACACATCATTCCAAGCAACTGTAGTTTGGAAAAACTTTTTTGCTGATACAATATTTTCGATAACACGCCGGTAAAAATTGGGGACAACCCGAACATAACCGCAATCCATCCCGAAGGAATAAATTGAGCTCCCCAATATACTGTTGTCATTGATGTAAATATACCCATACCGCTTACTATGTAAACTTTAAGCGCACTTCTAGTCATTGGCAGGCTTAACTTTATCAACTTGAACAACAAATACAGCACCAACAATCCAATGAGCATACGAGCACTGACACCAAACAAATAGCCACCACCAATGCTACTCCATTGAATCGCTAATGGAGTGGTACTCCAAATAATTATCACACCTATATAGGCTGCTTTTACTAACATCACATTCCTTAAATACCAGACAAAAAAAAGGCCGCAGATCAAAAACCTGCAGCCTTTTAAATTCAATTAGTTATTTATTTAACTCAACATAAATCTCTTACGCACACAGGATTAACTACGTCTGGTTTGACCACCAGATGCATTTTCAGTCTACGAACTCTCTGTGTTGTTAAATTACTCATAGCGCGCATTTTATGAGCAATTGCTCATATGTCAAGAATATTTAATTTAAATTTTTTAATTCATTCCAATAAAGTGTATCCATTAGATGTTATAGCCTGATAAATTCATCAAGTGATACTATTATAATAGTAAACACGTCGATTTTAGCCCACCACCTTACATCACAATAACTAGAAATATTAAATGGAATTTATTGTAGGACAACGTTGGATTAGTCATTCTGAAACGCAATTAGGCTTAGGCATAGTCACCGAGGTTGCCAGCCGGCGAGTGAAAATTTTATACCCAGCTGTGAGCGAGAGTCGCATTTACGCAATCGACACTGCTCCTCTCAGTAGAATTCGCTACAATCTTGGCGATACCGTCGTCGATAGTGACGAACAATCGATACTAGTTTCTGAAATAAAAGAAGATGCCGATTTAATTACTTATTGTGGTAAAACGGCAACTAACGAATATAAGCAAATTCATGAATTAGACTTAAGTTGCTTTGTCCAATTCACAACACCTCAGCAACGCCTGTTCAGTGGTCAATTAGATAAGAACAAAAATTTCTCTTTACGCGTTGAGACACTGCAGCATTTACACCGACTACAACAATCACCAGTGAAAGGTCTTTTAGGTTCCCGTACAGACTTATTAGCGCATCAAATTTTCATTGCCAGCAATATTGCTAACAGACACGCACCTCGAGTATTACTCGCGGATGAAGTGGGATTAGGTAAAACCATTGAAGCTGGCATGATCTTGCATCATCAATTGCATACTGGAAAAGCATCACGCGTATTGATACTAGTACCAGACAGTTTAGTCCATCAATGGCTAGTTGAAATGTTACGTCGATTCAACCTTAGCTTTTCAATATTTGATCAGGAACGAATTAATGCATTATTAGATGAAGGACACCCAAATCCATTTGAATCAGAACAAAAAATACTATGCCCATTAAGCTTAGTTAGTCAAGCATCTGAAACACAACAGTATGTGCTGTCGACGACCTGGGACACGGTTGTTGTTGATGAAGCCCACCATTTGAGCTGGAGTGAAGAGCATGTGAGCCCTGAGTACCAATGCGTCGAACAGCTCTCACAGCAATGTGAAAGTTTATTATTACTAACCGCGACGCCTGAGCAAGCAGGTCTAGACAGCCATTTTGCACGCTTGCGGTTATTAGATCCGGCTAGATTTCATAACTTAGAAGCATTCCAGAAAGAACAAACTGGGCATACGCAACTCAACACACTAATTCAACAAATATTACAAAACGAGCCACTTACTCAAGAACAACAGAAACAACTCGAACAGTATTTAGGTGGATATTGTAGTGATAAATCAGCAGAGAATATTGCCATGCTGCTTGATAGACATGGCACTGGACGAGTATTGTTTAGAAACTCACGAGCCGCAGTACAAGGCTTCCCTAACAGAGTGGCTAACCCCTATCCTCTAGATACCCCAGACAGTTATAAACTAGAAAAAAATCAGATTTATCCAGAAATTAATTTTGATGGTGACTCATGGTTAGAATTAGACCCGCGTGTTGCATGGCTAGTAGAAAAATCAAAATCACTAAAGCCTAATAAGATATTGGTAATCTGCCATCATGCTGAAACAGCTATTCAGCTAGATAATTATTTAAATTTAAGAATGGGTATTCGCAGCACCTCATTCTACGAAGACTTAACGATTATAGAGCGAGATCGTGCAGCAGCCTATTTTGCAGAAGGTTCAAGCCCTAATGAACTAGACAGTGGAGATGGCGCACAAGTTATGATCTGCTCAGAAATTGGTAGCGAAGGACGTAATTTCCAGTTTGCCCATCACTTAGTACTGTTTGACCTGCCATTAAATCCAGATTTACTAGAACAACGTATTGGTCGCTTAGACAGAATCGGTCAAAAACATGACATCCAAATACACATTCCATATCTTAAAAGCACGGCACAAGAAATATTATTCAGGTGGATCCACGAAGGTATCCATCTATTCACTCAGAGTTGCTCCGCTGGTTATGAAATTTATCATAATTTTTCTTCACAATTAAAACAGTTAATTGAATCAGCAGATAATATTGATTTGAACACTCTCAACGCATTAATAGGTGATACTGCATCATTTACATCTAGAACGATGCAAAGCCTGCATGAAGGAAGAGACAAACTATTAGAATTAAATTCATGCGATAAACCTGAAGCAATGAAGTTAATAGAAAGAATAAAAACTGAAGACCAGCATCAATTATTAAGTGATTATATGGAAAAAGTATTTGATCAATATGGTGTAGATACAGAATTCCACTCAGAACATAGTTATATACTTCGTCCTGGAGATCACATGCATGGAAATTTCCCTGGACTCCGCGAAGAAGGTAACACCATTACTTTCAGCAGAGAAAAAGCATTGCTTAGAGAGGATATGGAATTTTTAAGCTGGGAACATCCAATGGTTAGCGAGAGTATGGAAATGATTCACAATAGTGAATTTGGTAATACAGCACTCGCGGTAATCACATTAGAGAGTCTGCCTAAAGGCACACTGTTCGTTGAAACTTGGTATGCTATTAACATCATTGCAAATAAGAGATTAGAATTAGAGCGTTACTTGCCTATGCACCCTACTCGTTTGTTAATTGACAGCAATAATAAAGATTACAGCAAGGTATTGCCATTTGATAAAATTAATCCCTTATGTAGCTCCATCCCTAAAAAAACAGCGTTAGCAATAGCAGAAAAAACCCGAGCAATCACTCAAGAAATCTTGTTAACTTCCCACCAGTTAGCTGATAAGCAGATGACAAACATAAAGGCTTTAGCCAAAGAAAAAATGACTATTGAGTTGTCATCTGAACTCGATAGATTAGAATCATTACAAAAGATCAATGCTAATATCAGAAATGAAGAAATTGAATACTTACAAAATAAAATCCAATTGTCTGAACAACAAATAGATCGTGCACAATTTCAACTTCAAGGAATTCGTCTAATTATAAACAACTAAGCTTGAGTAATTATATCTATATTTTACTCACTGATATTCCCTATTGACAGATTAATTTGGAATTGTAAAAAAGAAGGTCGTGCCTACACCATACTCAGAATCAAGCGTGATATTTCCGCCATGACGCTCGATAATTTTCTTGCATATTGATAAGCCAATACCAGTACCACTATATTCAGCTCGAGAATGCAATCGTTTAAAAATAACGAATATTTTTTCTTGATAACGAGGCTTAATGCCAATGCCATTATCTTTGATAGAAAACTTTACTTTATCGTCAAGAATAGTTGACTGAATTTCAACATGAGGAATATCACTTTCACAATACTTCAATGCATTACTGATTAAATTACTGAAAATCATCCTCATTTGAGACGGTACCGCATAAATATGTGGTAATTTATTTATCATAATTTCGGCATTACGTTCTTGAACATGCACTTTTAAATCATGCATCACCTCATCCAACAAAAGATTACAATCAATGTCTTGTAATTCTTCATCACTTGATTCAACACGAGAGTATTCTAGCAATCCTTCAATCAGTTGCTTCATACGTATACAACCATCAACTGCATAATCTATATAAGTATCAGAATCAGTATCTAATTTACCTTTATAGCGACTTTTTATTAGCTGTACATAACTGCCGACCATTCTTAGAGGCTCTTGCAAATCATGGGAGGCGATATAAGCAAATTGACTTAAATCTTCATTTGATTGTTTTAGCTTTATAGAATTTTCTTCTAAAGCTTTATTCAAATAAATACGCTTCAAGGAATGTTCT
Source organism: uncultured Gammaproteobacteria bacterium (assembly GCA_938074525.1). Lineage (GTDB taxonomy): Bacteria > Pseudomonadota > Gammaproteobacteria > UBA4575 > UBA4575 > UBA1858. The sequence goes on along the minus strand of CALJEX010000079.1, from coordinate 2,903 downwards.
CTAAGCGATTCTAATGCAGTTGCAATATCTGAAATCTCATCATCACCTTCAGTATTTATCTCAAAAAGAAAATCATTAGTAGAAAGTTTCTTGGTTATCAATGAAAGCTCTGCAAGTTTAACTACAATTCTTTTATAAATAAATTTCCAAGAAATTATCAAAGACACAATCAGCGCGGTAAACAATATAATATATAAAGTACTGCGACTTATTGTAATGGTATTATGGAGATCATTTGAAGAAAATTCTGCATTATCTTTGACCTGATTTGCTAATGTAGAGACTGCTTTGTTAAGTAGCTGTGTATGAATAATGTTTTCTTGCGCAATCATTTCTAGTCGTTTAGACGTGAAGATGATTGCTTTCCTAGCATCAAAGATATCTGGGGAATCTTGACCATATTCAATTAATGTTGCGATATTATCCCGTATATCTTGATGAAAATTAACATTTTTACTTTGAACAATAGTACGTACTATTTTTCGTAAAGAATGATTAAATTCTTGCTGAATAAACAAGACGCTCTCATCATCGACAGAATTATTTATAGCATTTAAATCTTTTCGAAGCTCACCACTTCTCATAATGACATCTGATACTAATTCTACATTGTTAATTTCTTCATGAAATAATCTTTGTACAATATTAGATTCGTATGAATCTAAATTATTTATTTTTTGTAAAAATTCATGATCTGCATTTATCTTCATTAATGATACTTTATCTTCTATTGTTTCAATAGCTGCTCGCATCAAATTAATCTCATTCGTTGATCTACTCTCATAATTTAGCTTCTTCGATTTCAGCTTATACAATTCACCGATATTTTTATTTAATAGTTCTAAGATACTTTCAATCTCTACAATTATCTCACTGCCCAAACGATAGTTTTTTACTTTTTTTAAGTTTTCTAAAAGATCCTTACTAGACAATGATGTTTGTTTCATTCAACTATCATATAAATATTTAAGCACTAATAAATACATAAATCTGGGATAAGCATTCAAATCTTTCAGAATCCCATTTTCAATGTTGCATATAATGTATTTAATTCTTCTATAGAACTGACACAAGTATTTAAGTCTTTCAGAATTCCATCATCAATGCCATATATCCAACCATGTACTGACAAGTCATTACTGAGATTCCAGTTATTTTGTACAGTTGTGGTATTACATACATTGAATACTTGTTCTATAACGTTTAACTCACTTAATCGAGCATGCTTCTCGTCACCAGTTAAAGTTGAAAGTTCTTCTGCATGAAACCTAGCAACATCTTTAATATGTCTAAGCCAATTATCAATTAATCCATGTTGCTTTTTTTCTAATGCTGCTTGTATGCCCCCACAACCATAATGACCGCACACAATAATATGTTTGACCTTTAACACTTCAACAGCAAACTGTATCACTGACAAACAATTCAGATCCGTATGAACCACAACATTAGCAATATTACGATGAACGAATACTTCACCTGGAGGAAGGTTGACTATTTGATTGGCAGGAACTCTACTATCTGAGCACCCGATCCAAAGATACTCTGGCGATTGTTGGTGCGATAAGTTAGAAAAAAATTCAGGATCTTGATCCTTAATCTCTTTAGCCCATACACGATTATTTTCAATTAAATTACTTAATTTTTTCATTTCTATTTATAATTTATTTTAGTAGGTAAAATAACCATCCCATAGGCTGTCTAATTGCTTATTAGACTCTGACAATGATTTTGCTTGATACTTCCCCTCAGTCTCCTTTATCAGTTGTAGACGTAATAACTTTTCCAATGCATCTTGCATTTCGAAATCGAGTGCACATTGATATTTATCGCTAAACCATTGTTCAATTTTCTTATCTAGATCAATAGCAGACAAAGGTTTATTTGAAATTAATAAATGGTAGTAAGCTAAAATTGTTTCTTTACACTCCTCTTCTTCTGCTGAATCAATTAGATGGTGAAATACACCTGCATTATTATCAAGATTTTTAAAATATAGATTTTCAGCCAACTGCTTCATGAATTGAATTTTTCTATTTTTATATTTACTAAATTGCCGCCATAAAAATCCACCCAAACCACTTAATCCGACAAGCAAAGCAATTAACGTTGGCTGATCCAATGTTGCTGGTTGATCTTGCAAACCCAACCAAAAAGCGAGAACAGAAAATACCAATAACAATGTTGCGCCCAATTTAGTCACTAGCATAAATATTCCACCAACAGCGGCTGGCACACCAATTAATAATTTATCTATTGGCTTCATGCGCACTTCTGTATTTGGAAATAGCATTTCCATATCGTTTTTAGGCACGTTGCGAAACAACTTAATAATGGTTGAACCTGGCTCGAAATACAGTTCAGTTCTTTCTAGCTCGTCAAAATAACTTTTATCTTTAAAGCGTACATAGACCAATACTCGGTCATAAACTTGTAATTCTATTGAACGTTTTTTCAACCCAAACCATTGACTAACTGTCTCTGTATTGTCACTTAAACCACGTCTAAAAAATAATACTTCTTCAAAATCATCAAAATTCACTTGAAGCTTAACTTTAAATAATGACTCTGCATGCAGCGCATCTTGTAAATCAGCTTCTGAAATAGATTCGAAATTAGCTTGTTCCAATACAATTTTTAGTTGTTCTTCTAATAACTGCTTAAACTCATTAACATCAGTATTATTTACACTAATGGATTTAGTATCTCTATCTGGATCAAATGGAGCATAGTAATTTTTCAACTGCTCTAATCTCTTATGCAGTTCAAAATGAAATAGTGCTGTAAGCACCTCACAAAATCCATTGAATGCTTTGGTATCTGCAGCTGTTAACTCTGCATCGGCCTGACACATAGCGACTACATCAGCACGTCGATAAGGTATAAATCTTTCTCTAACTTTC
>CALJEX010000078.1 GCA_938074525.1 uncultured Gammaproteobacteria bacterium | reverse complement strand
TTACTCAACCGTACAAATAACTTCGCCACCTTGCCCATTTTCACGTGCAGTGCGGTCTGTCATCATACCTTTTGATGTTGAAATTATCGCGATTCCCATACCACCAATTACACGTGGAAGTTCTTCAGCGCTCTTGTAAATACGCAAACCAGGTCGACTGATCTTAGTGATCTTTTCAATCACTGGCTTACCCATATAATATTTTAAATCTACGACGAGTTGTTTCTTTACTCCTTCGCCTTCTACTCTCCAATCAGAGACATAACCTTCTTGTTTTAAAACTTCTGCAATTGTTTTCTTGTACTTAGACAATGGCATACTCACGCTTACTTTATCAGCGCTTTGCCCGTTTCTAATGCGGGTTAGCATATCTGCAATTGGATCACTCATACTCATAATTTATTACCCTTACCAACTTGCTTTAACTAAGCCAGGTACATCACCTCGCATAGCTGCTTCACGCAGTTTATTTCTTCCCAGACCAAACTTACGGTAATAGCCGTGTGGTCTACCTGTAATACTGCAGCGATTTCGCTGTCTCACTGGCATTGCATTACGTGGCAGTTTTTGCAGTTTCAATGCAGCTAATTCTTTTTCTTCGTAGTCTGCAGTGACACTGTTAATTATTGCTTTTAGTTCTGCACGTTTTTTTGCATATTTTGCAACTGTGCGAGCACGTTTCTTTTCGCGCTGAACCATTGATTCTTTTGCCATCAGTAATGCCTCAATTCTTCTCGTTAGTTTTACTTTGTTAATTCTTAAAGGGAAAACTAAATGCTGTCAGCAATGCTTTTGCTTCTGCATCGGTCGGTGCACTCGTTGTAATGGCAATATCCATTCCGCGAATTGCATCAATTTTATCGTAATCAATTTCTGGGAAAATAATTTGCTCTTTAACACCCATATTGTAATTACCGCGCCCATCAAATGCTTTACCACTAATTCCGCGAAAATCACGAATACGAGGGATAGCGATATTAATCAGGCGATCTAAAAATTCGTACATGCGCACATTACGTAGTGTAACTTTGCAACCAATCGGCCATTCATCTCTGATGTTAAATCCAGCAATAGATTTGCGGGATAATGTCACGACTGCTTTTTGTCCTGCAATCTTCACCATGTCAGATACTGCATGTTCAACAACTTTCTTGTCTTTAGTTGCTTCACCTAAGCCCATATTAAGAGTAATTTTCTCAATACGTGGGATCTGCATTACATTCGAGTAAGAAAATTGCTCCATTAACTGTGTACGTACTGTGTCTTTATAAAATTGTTGTAATCTGGCCATTATAGATCCACCACTTCGCCGTTAGATTTGAAATAGCGAACTTTAGTGTTGTCCTCTAAAGTTTTTATTCCTACACGATCACCTTTACCCGTAGCTGGGTTAAACATCATGAGATTAGAACGATCTATTGCCATTTCTTTATCGATGATTCCACCAGTGACGCCGGTATTAGGATTTGGCTTTTGTGCTTTCTTAACCATATTAATCCCATCGACAAGCACTCGGCCGTCTACTAATACTTGCATAACAGTGCCACGACGGCCTTTATCTTTGCCGGCGTTTACTATTACTTCATCACCTTTCTTAATCTTATTCATATCTGTAATTCTTATTGCACTTTCATCTTTATAGTACTTCTGGTGCAAGAGAAATTATTTTCATGAATTTCTCTGTGCGTAGTTCTCTTGTGACTGGGCCAAAGATACGTGTACCGATTGGTTGCAATTGGGCATTTAATAATACTGCTGCATTACCATCAAAACGTATTAATGAACCATCAGGACGACGTACGCCTTTAGCTGTTCTTACAACAACTGCGTTATACACTTCGCCTTTTTTAACTTTTCCACGTGGTATCGCGTCCTTAATACTCACTTTAATAACATCACCAATACCTGCATAGCGACGATGCGAACCACCTAAAACTTTTATACACTGAATTCTTTTTGCGCCACTGTTGTCGGCCACATCAAGATTGGATTGCATTTGTATCATGGTTAATCCTTATTTAGCCCGCTACACTTGGAACGATAACTTCAACCAATGTCCAAGACTTAGTCTTAGATAATGGACGGCATTCCTTAATTGTTACTACATCACCAATGGTGCATTTATTATCTTCATCATGCGCGTGAATCTTAGAAGACTTGCTCATAAACTTCCCATAGATAGGGTGTTTAACTCGTCGTTCAGTTAGCACAACAATAGACTTATCCATCTTGTTACTAACAACTTTGCCTTGAATCGTTCGCAGTTTTTTATCTTGTTTATCCATAGTCTTCTATTTACTAGCTCGCGCTTTTACTTTGCTCATTAAGCACGGTCTTAATACGTGCGATATCTTTACGAATCCTAGAAAATTCATGGTTGCGACTTGCTTGCCCCATTGAATATTGCATACGTAACTTGAATTGCTCTTTGCGCAATTCAATCAATTCATCTTTTAAATCACTTTCGCCTTTGGCACGTAAGTCTGCTGCTTTCATTACATTAATGTCCTTGTGACGAATGCTGTTTGAATAGGAAGTTTCGCTGAAGCTAATTTAAAGGCTTCACGTGCTATGTTTTCTGGCACACCTTCCATTTCATAAAGCATTTTACCTGGCTGAATTTTTGCAACCCAGTATTCAACGTTACCCTTACCTTTACCTTGTCGTACTTCTAAAGGCTTCTTAGTGACAGGCACATCAGGGAAGACACGAATCCAAATTTTTCCACTACGCTTTACGTGACGAGTCATTGCTCGACGCGCTGCTTCGATTTGTCTCGCAGTCAGACGACCACGGCCGATTGCTTTAAGACCAAAATCTCCAAAGCTTACTTTATTACCATTTAACGCAAGACCACGATTGCGGCCTTTCATCTGTTTGCGAAATTTGGTCTTCTTTGGTTGTAACACGATTCAATCCTTATTATTTATCCGTTGGCGCGTTTATTAACGTCAGGAAGTTCTTCTTTTTTGTTCTTACTCTCAAGGTCAAATACTTCGCCTTTGAAGATCCATGTTTTAATACCAATAATTCCGTAGGTAGTTGCAGCTTCTGCAGTACCGTAATCAATGTCAGCTCTCAAAGTATGTAGCGGCACACGGCCTTCTCGATACCATTCTGTTCGTGCAATCTCAGCACCATTTAAACGGCCTGATACATTAATCTTTACGCCTAGCGCGCCAAGACGCATTGCATTACTAACTGCACGCTTCATTGCACGTCTAAACATAATGCGACGCTCTAACTGTTGCGCAACACTCTCTGCAACTAATTGAGCATCAATTTCTGGCTTACGAATTTCTTCAATATTAATTTTTACATTATTAATATTTAAATCCATACGGCGGGCGATTTCTTTGCGTAGCGCTTCTACGTCTTCGCCTTTCTTACCAATAACGATCCCTGGTCGTGCAGTATGAATGACCACAAATGCCGCACGTGCAGGTCTATCGATTTGTATTCTACTTACCGAGGCCTGCGATAATTTATCTTTCAAGTATTTACGAATTTCTAAGTCGCTATTTAGAAATTTCGCATAGTCAGTGCCTTCTGCATACCATTTAGAAGTCCAGTCTGTTGCAATACCTAATCTAAAGCCAGTTGGATGTACTTTTTGTCCCATCGGATCTATTAACTCGGTTAATGTCTATTATTTAATAAGCAGTTCGATAACTACTTATTATCGCCAACAGTCACAGTAAGATGACTGCTTCTCTTTAAAATCTTGCAAGCGCGACCTTTAGCACGAGGCTGGAATCGTTTTTGCGTTCTACCTTCGTCAACGAAGATCTTTGTTATTTTCAATTCGTCGATGTCTGCACCTTCGTTATGCTCTGCATTAGCAATCGCAGAATCCAAAACTTTCTTGACGATTCCAGATGCTTTCTTAGAACTAAACTCTAAAAGCTCAACAGCACGACTTACTTCCATGCCGCGAATTTGGTCTGCAACCAAACGACATTTTTGTGCCGAAATACTAATATCTTTTAACTTTGCTGAAACTTGCATAATTTAACTCTTAATTATTTAGCTTTTATCTTATTTCGCTTTCTTATCGCCTGAATGCCCTTTAAATAAACGGGTAGCAGCAAATTCACCTAACTTATGACCCACCATGTTTTCCGAAATTAATATAGGCACATGTTGGCGTCCGTTATGGATAGCAATAGTCAGCCCCACCATTTCTGGTGAAACCATTGATCGTCGCGACCAAGTTTTAATTGGCTTACGGTCGTTATTCTCAGATGCCACTTGCACTTTTTTAGCAAGATGGTGGTCTATATGAGGGCCTTTTCGTAATGATCTTGGCACGTAATTTCCTTACTTATTTATCTATTTCTTGTTTCGGCGACGTACAATCATATTGTCTGTACGTTTGTTCGATCTTGTTTTAAAGCCCTTAGTTGGCATTCCCCATGGAGACACTGGATGTCTACCTCCAGAAGTTCTTCCCTCACCACCACCATGTGGGTGATCGATCGGGTTCATTGCAACACCACGAACGGTTGGCTTAATACCGCGCCAGCGACTTGCACCAGCTTTACCTAATTTACGTAAGTTATGTTCTGAGTTTCCTACTTCACCAATGGTTGCACGACAATCAGATAATACTTTGCGCATTTCACCTGAACGTAAACGCAACGTTGCATGTGCACCTTCTCTTGCAACAAGTTGTATTGCTGCACCAGCGCTTCGGCCTACTTGAGCACCTTTACCAGGCTTTAATTCTATACAGTGAACAATCGTACCTACTGGGATACTTCTTAATGGCAAAGTATTTCCAGCTTTAATAGGTGATTGAGCACCAGACATCACTGCATCATCTGCTTTAACACCTTTAGGCGCGATAATGTAACGTCGCTCACCATCTGCATACTTTAATAATGCTAAGTGTGCAGTTCTATTTGGATCATATTCCAAACGCTCGACCACTGCGGGAATACCATCTTTATTACGTTTAAAGTCAACTACTCTATAGCGTTGCTTATGACCACCACCACGATGACGAGTAGTAATGCGTCCTAAGTTATTACGACCACCAGATTTTGTTTTCTTTTCTACTAATGCTTTTACTGGCTCACCAGTATGTAGATCTTTTGATACGATTCTTACTTGGAATCGACGTCCTGGAGAGGTAGGTTTTGATTTTACAACAGCCATGTTTATTCCATTCCAGTTAGATCAATGTCATGCCCAGTTTCGAGTCTGACATATGCTTTTTTCCAATCGCTTCGCTTACCCATAATGCGGCCAAAGCGCTTATTTTTACCTTGAACATTGACGGTGCGAACTGACGCCACCTTAACTTGAAATAATTGCTCAACGGCACTTTTAATTTCTTGCTTACTAGCACTAGGTAATACTTTAAATACGTGCTGACTTGAACTATCTGCAAGTCCTGCTGATTTTTCTGATACATGAGGTGCAACTAATACCTGTGTGAGGCGCTCCATACTGATTGACTGACTCATTTCAACCACTCCTCTACTTCTTTAAGCGCTTCTTCAGTAATGACGACATGCTCAAATTTAATTAGTCTAACTGGATCAATGCTTGATGCTTCATCAACGTCAACATGATGTAAGTTACGCGCAGATAAATATAGTTTCTCATCAGACTTTTCAGTACCAACAATAATGTAAGCAGAATCAACGCCCAACTTACTTAATCTTGCTAGCATATCTTTTGTTTTAGGCGTCTTAGCTATAAAGTCATCAACGACATGCAGTCGCTCTAATCTGATTAGCTCTGAAAATATTGATGCGTAAGCTGCACGCACCATTTTCTTATTCATTTTTTGCTTATAACTACGCGGTTGTGCTGCGAAAGTTTGTCCGCCACTGCGCCATAATGGTCCGCGTGATGTCCCGGCACGGGCTCTACCCGTTCCTTTTTGTCTCCATGGCTTCGCGCCACCGCCTCTGACTGCCGCACGATTTTTCTGAGCTTTTGTTCCAGAACGTCCACCCGCTAAATACGCGGTGACCGCCTGATGTACAAGCGCTTCATTATAGTCACGGCCAAACGTGTCATCTGACACATCTACTGAGCTACCGTTAGTTACATCAAGTTTCATAGTTCTATTCAATTATTATTATGCAGTTATGATTGGCTTAACGATTACTCGTCC
>CALJEX010000077.1 GCA_938074525.1 uncultured Gammaproteobacteria bacterium | reverse complement strand
CCTATGGATGAAGATTTTAATTATGCTGACGCTTTCAATAAGCTTGATTTAGAAGTCGTTAAGCAAGATATCAAAGCACTTATGACAGTCTCTCAAGATTGGTGGCCAGCAGATTATGGCCATTATGGTCCGTTCTTTATTCGTATGGCATGGCATGATGCAGGCACATATCGTACTGGTGATGGCCGTGGTGGTGCAGGCACAGGTAATCAACGTTTTGCCCCAATTAATAGTTGGCCAGATAACGGTAACTTAGACAAAGCGCGTAGATTGCTTTGGCCAATTAAACAAAAATATGGTAACAGCCTTTCATGGGCTGACCTTATGATCCTGACTGGTAACGTGGCACTTGAGTCAATGGGTTTAAAAACCTTTGGTTTTGGCGGCGGGCGTGAAGATATCTGGCAACCAGAAGAAGATATTTACTGGGGTAATGAGCACGAATGGTTAAGTGACAAACGTTATAGCGGTGAGCGCGATCTTGAAAATCCATTAGCCGCAGTACAAATGGGTTTGATTTATGTCAATCCTGAAGGTCCTGACGGAAATCCTGATCCAATCGCTTCTGGTGTTGATATCCGTGAAACATTCGCACGAATGGCTATGAACGATGAAGAAACCGTCGCTTTGGTTGCTGGTGGACATACGTTTGGTAAATGTCACGGAGCAGGAGATGCAGCCAATGTTGGACCAGAGCCTGAAGCGGCAAGTATAGAAGAACAAGGCTTTGGTTGGAAAAACAGCCATGGCAGTGGAGTAGCAGGTGATGCTATCACTAGTGGTATTGAAGGTGCTTGGACACCTACACCGACTACTTGGGATAATAGCTATTTTGATACTTTATTTGGTTATGAGTGGGAACTTGGCAAAAGTCCTGCTGGTGCTAACCAATGGCATCCTAAAGATGGTGAAGGGCGAGTCGTTCCTGATGCACATGATTCATCGAAAAAACATGTACCGATGATGACTACTGCAGATATGGCATTAAGAATGGATCCGATTTACGAACCAATCTCGCGCCGTTTCCATGAAAATCCAGAAGAGTTTGCAGATGTATTTGCAAGAGCTTGGTTTAAATTAACTCATCGTGATATGGGGCCACGAGCACGTTACCTTGGTAATGATGTGCCTCAAGAAGAATTGATTTGGCAAGATCCGATTCCTGAAGTTACACATGCAGTGATTAATGAAAAAGATATTGCTGATCTTAAAGCTCAAATTAGTGCATCTGGTTTATCTGTGTCGAGTATGGTTTCTAGCGCATGGGCTTCTGCATCAACCTATCGTGGATCTGACATGCGAGGTGGGGCGAATGGAGCACGCATTCGACTTGCGCCACAAAAGAACTGGGCAGTGAATCAACCAGATCAGCTTGCAACTGTATTACAAACTTTAGAGAGTATTCAACAAAAGTTTAATACTGCGCAATCAAATGATAAAGCAGTATCGCTAGCCGATATGATTGTTTTGGCAGGGAGTGTCGGTGTAGAGAAAGCAGTACAGAATGCTGGTCACGATATTACGGTTCCATTTACACCTGGACGTAATGATGCTTCACAAGAACAAACCGATGTTGAATCTTTTGCAGTACTTGAACCTTTGGCCGATGGTTTTCGTAATTATCAAAAAGCAAAATTTACCGTTTCTGCGGAAGAGATGTTGGTTGATAAAGCGCAATTGTTAACTTTAAGTGCGCCAGAAATGACAGCGCTTGTGGGCGGTATGCGAGTCATGAATGCAAATTCGGGGCAGTCTCAGCATGGTGTATTCACCGATAGGCCTGAAGCATTAACCAATGACTTCTTTGTCAATTTGTTAGATATGAGTACTGTTTGGAAGCCAACTTCAAAAGACGAAGATGTGTTTGAGGGGCGTGATCGTTCAACAGGTGAAGTAAAATGGACTGGAACACGAGTTGATTTGGTTTTCGGTTCTAATTCGCAACTACGGGCACTTGCTGAAGTCTACGCATGTGAAGATGCTCAAGATAAGTTTGTCAAAGATTTTGTTAAGGCATGGACTAAGGTAATGAACCTAGACCGCTTTGATCTGGTTTAACTTTAGTTAACTCAAAAGTACGGCGGTGCTGATTAGTCAATACCGCCGTTTTTTTTAATTTAAGGAATTACTTGTTATATTTTGTTCATCCAAGTCTCGGCTAAATCACCAATAATTGGCAATTTGAATTTCTCTCCTTGGTAGGCTTTTATCATTAAAAGAATCCAAAGCACAATGCCGATTAAATTAATCAGGCCTAATAAGATGCCAAATATAAAAAAGATAGAACCAAAAGCAATACTTAATATGGTTAGTGCGCCAAAAGTGATAATTGATTGCATAGCATGAAACCTAACAAACTGATCATCCTTCCAAGAATTTTTTATTCAAGGCGGTACTGTATTAATAGCTTCATCTACTATTGATGTGAATGTTAGTTTTTTCGCTGAAGTGTATCCGGTGCGGTCAGGTTTAGAAGATTGGTTGTCAGATCTTGGTGTTACTATCGAAGATACTTTGGTATTAGATGGTCAA
>CALJEX010000076.1 GCA_938074525.1 uncultured Gammaproteobacteria bacterium | reverse complement strand
CCTACGGCTTGAATAACTTCGACTTGATCGCCTGATGACAATACAAAAGAGTTATGCTCTGCACGCGGTATAACTTCTTGGTTAACCTCAACAGCCACTCTTTGGTTTTGTAACGTTAATGTTTCTAACATCTCTGTTATTGAGCACTGGTCTACTACTTGCGTAGTCTGACCATTCAATACAATTTGCATTTTAGTTAATCTGGCTTGCTTTAACAGCCAATGATTTTACAGGATAAGTATGTAAATCTGTATCTACTAAAATATTTAGTTTTAGATTTTTAGTATTGGCGGCCGAAACAGCATTGGGATAGCGATTATTCTATATCGCATGACTGACTACATATCTAAATTTACCTGATTTTTCTGCTGGAATCTTATCGACACATTCAATAATAATTTCAACTTTTTCGCCTAAACGGGCCTTAAATCCTTGTGTAATGTCTGACTTATTACTATCAGTGAAGTCATTATCGACTATCAATAAAACACGTGTGATGTCTTTTGTTTCTTGAACAATTTTAAATTCTCTAATACTGGTGATTTCTCTAAGCACATATATCAATGCCAGGCCATGCATTACGCTTCCGCTTTGACTGACTACAAAATCGGTTGTACGACCTTGAATCTCTTTAAGTATAGGCAAGCCTCGGCCACAAACACATTGCTTATCATCTAGTATGCCAATATCGCCAGTATGATAGCGAATAAACGGATAACCTCTGGTAGCAAGATGGGTTACGACTATTTCACCTGATTCACCAGATTTAACTGGTTGGTCTTGCGCATCTATAATTTCAACTATAATGTCTTCAGCAGTAATATGCATATTGCCCGACGGACACTCATGCGCGATAAATCCTGCATCACGTCCACCGTAACCATTCGCCACTTTACAGGCAAAACAATTTTCAATTAACTCTCGTTGTTCTGGATATAAATATTCTGAGGTAACAAAAACAACTTTCACTCCGACATGTTTCATATCGATAGAATGATCATCTGAAAATTTGGCAATACGTCCAAGCGCTGAAGGATAACCAAATAACATTTTTGGTTGATAACGAATTATCTCATCAACAAATTCTTGCAATTTTTCATCCGACATATCAAACGCTGGCAATAATTTTGTGCGCAGTAATTTATCTCGAATTAAACGTACTTTATCCTGCGCGCCTAATTCTATCGGCGACCCCCATACAACTAATTCAGGATCACCTATATCAACACCCCACCAACGCGTTGCTCGCCATTTTGCAGCAACATCATGACTGACACGTTCATTACCAATATAAAACACCAGTGGTTGCCCACTAGATCCACCAGTATTAAATTTCGCTAAATTGTCAGGGATTGCTGATTTCAGTAGTTCAGAGTTTTCACGAATAATTGCCTTGGTTAAAAACGGCAATTTGGCTAATTCTTCTAGTGAATTTATTTTCTGAGGATCAAAACTTAACTGCGTAAATAAATTTTTATAGTAAGGCACATACTTATAAGCGTGGACTAACAAATCACGCAAGCGCTGTAATTGTAATTGTTTTAACTCAGCAGACGATTGCCACTGACTTCTTTCCAGCTTTTTAAGTGCATTAACTGTAATGTGTTTTTTCAGTTTTTCGTGCAATGGAAATAATACACTGGCGGCGATTGATGTATAGACACCTGAGTGTTGCCTGATTTTTAAAAGCTCACTCATTGTTACATTGCCAACTTTTTATATAAAGATAGCCAATGTTGGCTGACTTCAGACCAAGCAAACTGCTTAACCAAATCTAATCCAGAGCTAACTAGCTTGTGCTTGAGGTCTTAACTCACCATCACCTATCAATATTAAACGTAAATTTTCTTGCTGCTGTTGATCACTTTTTTTTACCAACTGGATAAATGCATCCACCAAAGTTAGCTGATCTTTAACAGGTTCCATTCTTCCTACTGTACCTATCAAAATACTATCTTGCTTAATAAATCCTTCTGGGAAAGGACTAAAATCTTGCGCCTGCTTTTCATTTAAATTAAAGAGATCGGCATCTACACCATTATATATTTGGGTTAACTTACCCAGAGGGATACCTGCATCTTGATGTAGATAATTCACTATATGCTTAGATAAACCAATATAGCGATGAACTACCACACTCATCGCTCTTCTTAGTAAACGGTACTTTCGATTTGAACCATTCAGGTCACTCATACCCCAACCGTGCTCACTATGAACTCTACGCTTTACACCGGCCAACATTGAAATTGCTACCATTTCGAGCGCCGCCAAGTTGCGTGTGTGTTATGGCTGGTTTAAGCTCCCGAAGTAATTTCCATAGACGAAAATATAATCCTATATCGTGACCAGGCTTTTTATTAAGACAATAAATCTCAACATCTTTACGATTTAAACGTTGTTTAAAATCAGTGCTATCTGTCAGCGATATAATGACATGTCGATATTGGTCTTCTGGAATACGATTAATCAGATTGACGACACCATTCTCAAGTCCGCCCACGGCAAAGCGATATAATATATGAGCGATAAGCGGCGGCTTAGCATCAACTGTGGAATTGGTCAGCGATGTTGCGGAGTCGAGGGCTTTGACTTGCATTATAAGAATGTATATTTAAGGTCAATAATTACTCAATTATATCCCCTAGATAGACAAAAAAACTTTGATTACATCGCATTAAACCCAATACCCATTGCGGGTATTGGGTACTTCATCAGAAACTTTTTAGAGAATTTTACTCAATTCGTCTAATTCGTTTAATCCGGCTTTAACCACTTTGTTTCCTTTAGCTGTCAGTACAACGTCTACCACACGTCGATCAGTTTTACTTCGTTCACGTGTAATGTACTCAAGTGATTCCAGTTGGTCTAAATAACGACTTATTGTTGCTGGCTCTACTTGTAAATGTTGGGCAACAGCTGCTGGTGTCACTGCGTGTTCACTCCAAAGCGTTACTAGTACTTGCCACAAGTTATAATTAATGCCAAATCGGGATACTTTTTTGCTTATCGAGTATCCTACTTGACGTGACATAACGGTCAGATCCACTAGTAAATTAGCGCGATCTTTTGAAGGAGACCTTAAATCAGTCAATTTTTTAGGTACAATTTCTTTATTGAACTCACGAGCTGTAATCATTCTTTCTAAACCTCTGCTAAAACTATTTATTACTTTATTTGATTTATTATCACCGTGTTATTATTTGAATGCATTAAATGTTAACGATATTTAACAATGTTTTACGAATCGAATCATTAGCTCATACGATAGTAACCAGCGTTATCATTTCTCTTTTTAAATAACTAAGCAAAATCAAAGTGAAATCAGATTTAGTTATTATAGGGGGCGGGATAATAGGTTTATATAGCGCCTATCTATTGGCGCAGCGTGGCATAAATATAACGCTTATAGATAAGGGTGACTTTGGCCAAGAAAGTTCTTGGGCAGCAGGCGGAATACTGACACCATTACTTCCGTGGAATTACAGCAAACAAGTATTATCACTAACGGAGAGTGCGTCTAATGATTATGATAATTTATCAAAGCACTTATTTGCTCATACAAAGATAGATATTGAATACTGGAAATGCGGCTTAACCGTTCAAGATTCATGTAGCGATGAGATTAAACATTGGTGTAGTAAGCATAATATCGCCTATCAACAAACGGAACAGCACCGACTAAATCACCTCTACTTACCCGAAATAGCGCAAGTGAGAATGCCGCTAGTAATAAAGGCTTTAGTACAATACCTCCAACAAAATAATGTCACCTTGCTCAACAACACCTCTGTAGATGGTTACCTTGTACATAAAAATCATATGGTTGCGGTTAACACTTCTATTGGTGATATTAATACTGAACATGTTTTGTTAGCGACGGGTGCATGGCTACCCGAAATAATAACCTCTAATCAACATATTCGTGTGCCGACAATTACACCTATTAAAGGGCAAATTATTGCAATACAAGCAATACCAGATTTACTCAATCATATAATCTATAAAGATGGACACTACCTGATCCCTAGAAAAGACGGGCTAATCATGGCCGGAAGCACTTTAGAGAATGTCGGCTATAACAAGCACATTACAGATTCCGCACGTGACACCTTATGGAAGAATTCATTATCAATACTTCCTGAGTTAAACAATTATTCGATTACCCACCAATGGGCAGGGTTAAGGCCTGGGTCGACAGGAAATATACCGACTATTGGTCCTCATCCTGATATCAAAGGCCTATATTTAAACTGCGGGCATTTCAGATATGGCGTTGCCATGTCGCCAAAATCTGCTGATATTATTAGCCAGTGGATTATCAATAATGGCAGGTCTCTTAATGATGAAGAGCGCGCTTATAGCCATCAGAATTTTGCATAATACTGCTGGCAGTTTAAATTAAAGTACACGCTCTATGATCAAAATATGAACTGCAAAATAGACTTATTCTAAATTCTGGTTATAATGCCGCCATGAATTCGGCACCTACAAAATTTAGCAATGACAGTATGTATGTGGCCTCGCGCCTACGTGCTCATGGTATTACCCCAACCCAGCAACGAGTTCTTATCGGAGAAGCCCTTTTCGCTAAGGCTCAGCATGTATCTGCAGAACAGGTACTATCAATGGTTAATAAAGACCATGAAGGTGTGTCCAAAGCAACGGTCTATAACACCTTAGGCCTATTTGCTAAAAAAGGCTTATTACATGAAGTCATTATTGAAGCTAACAAAGTATTTTATGATACTAATCTAGAAAACCATCACCATCTATATCATATAGATACAGGTATGTTAGAAGACATATCAGCCAACCAAGTTAAAATTGAGCAGCTACCAGAACTACCTGAAGGTACTATTCTTGAAGACGTAGATGTCATTATTCGCTTACGTAAATCGTAACATCCCTATCTATTCATCAGCCATCACACCCTAAAAAACCTGAAAATAATTCAATATTAATAAAGCCAGTACCCCATTCTTTATTTTGCCACTCCTCATTATGGCAGTCATCTTTATCTTCAAAATACCATTCTCGTATTCAATAATTTTATTTTGTGAAGATTGTTCAATTATCTTTTTACATTAACTTTACAAAACAACATTTTCTCACTAAGCATCTCATTTAATATAAGTTTTATAAATTGATTCTAATGAATTTATAAAATTCACTGCTACAGAGACCTCTTTAATAAAAGTGTAATAATAATTATTTTTGAAGTCGTTCTCATCTTTACATTATTTTTCATGACAAATTGTCTGTACAAAATTCATGCATGAAGGAGAGCATGATAATGAAAAAGCAAATATATAAACGACAAGAAGAAATACAATTAGGCTCACTAATGCAAGATACATTAGAAAGTTTTTTTGAATACGAAGATAGCGTAAATCCAAGCGAGTCTCATATCATCTAAGATATCTAGCAGTCCAATCACCACAGCAGCTAATGCCATTAAGCCATAATCTTCAGGTGATAGCAGTCTAATAACAAGTAAAGTGGCTACCCAAGTAAATATTTGGCTAATGACGCGCATGCCCGCCATCCATCGAATAGAGCTAGATACTTCCTTTCCAATAGACATGGCTT
The DNA here is from genome assembly GCA_938074525.1 of uncultured Gammaproteobacteria bacterium. Classification (GTDB taxonomy): domain Bacteria; phylum Pseudomonadota; class Gammaproteobacteria; order UBA4575; family UBA4575; genus UBA1858. The sequence goes on along the minus strand of CALJEX010000076.1, from coordinate 7,158 downwards.
AATATTTGACTAAGATTACAAATGAATTGCGCTTGGTGGCAGCGGTCATATAAAGCAACGTTTTACGATTAGCCTTATTCCACCGTAACCGATTTCGTTTGTATGAACAGGGTGGTTATCGTCATCATCATATTGTACCTTCTGGGTTTCCTTGGTTTTCTTCTTTCTTAAAAATCATGCATGTAATAGGGAGGAATTCCACAAAATATAAAATAACCCTTTGCGAAACATTTATTATTTACAAGTAAACCAGATTTCGCATTTAAAATCGCACCACTTTCATCAGAATATTTATACACTTCAGGACTAAACAATCCACTCATGCTTATCTTACCACCCTCAATAGCACCAACCATGGATGCAATTTTTGGTTGATAACTCTCAAATTTTCCACATGCTTTTTCATTAGAATTATAAGTTTCTACAAGAGATGCGCTAGAAAGAATAGTTAAATACTCTTCCTCGCTCATCCCTAACACCTTTACTCGCCGTTTATGCACATCTTTCCATTCTACTTGTTCCAGATATTTTATAACATCCATAATAGTAGTTTTGCTGTTTTCAGATGGGGATCCACCACAACTTACAAGCGAGAAAGATAGGAATAAAATAAGTAATTTTAATTTCATACTACTGATATTACTGTTTTTTTTATATTGTAAAATTAAGACTGACCCAGCATGTCCAATGAAACTCACTCCACCGTTACAGATTTCGCTAAGTTGCGTGGTTGATCTACATCTGTACCTTTAAGTACTGCGACATGATATGAAAGTAACTGTAGAGGAATTGTAAATATAATAGGTGCTACTGCATTTTCTGGGGCATCCAATTCAATAAGCTGCATACCTTCTTCTTTTTTAAATGCGCAACCAGCATCAGCAAATACATGTAATTCACCACCACGCGCTCTTACTTCTTCAATATTTGATTTCAGCTTTTCTAACAAATCATTATTTGGTGCAACTGTTATCACTGGCATGTCGCTATCAACTAGCGCAATTGGTCCATGCTTTAATTCACCTGCTGCATAAGACTCAGCATGAATATAAGATATTTCTTTTAGCTTTAAAGCACCTTCCATTGCAATTGGGTGATGCGATCCACGCCCTAAAAACAAGGCATGATGTTTATCTTTATATAATTTAGCTAATTCTTTAATTGGCTCATCTAGTGATAGCGCTTTATTGATTCTCACTGGTAAATTTAATAGCTGTTCTACTAGTATTTTTTCCATTTCTGGATGCAAACCATTACGTCTACCGACTAATATGACCAACATCATTAGTGCAACTAACTGCGTGGTAAATGCTTTAGTTGAAGCAACACCGATTTCTGGACCAGCATGTGTCATTAGTGCTAAGTCAGACTCGCGCACTAACGAGCTTTCAGGCACATTACAAACCACTAATGAGCCAGCATAATTCTCTGAGCTTGCTTGTAATAATGCTGCAAGACTATCGGCTGTTTCACCTGACTGTGAGATGGTAACAAATAGCGTACCTGGTCTAACTACATGTTTTCGATAACGGAATTCACTAGCGACTTCAACATGACAATGAATACCCGCAATCTCTTCGAACCAATACTTTGCCGCTAGACCTGCATGATAACTTGTGCCACATGCAATAATTTGTACTGCTTGTACTTTATCTAGAATGCCTTTAGCTTTTGGCCCAAGAATTTCATCCATGACCCTACCATTGAGTATTCGGCCCTCTAATGTGTCGGCAATCGCTCGTGGCTGCTCATAAATTTCTTTAAGCATATAGTGGGCATATTCGCCCTTTTCAGTTGCCTCTGAAGTTTGCTTGCTAGACTTAATTTCTCTTTCTACAAATTCACCGTTAAGGTCGAATATAGAAATTTTATCGCGCGTTATTTCTGCGATATCACCATTTTCTAAATAAATAAATTTTTGTGTTTCTTTCAGTAATGCATGTACGTCAGAAGCGATAAAGTTTTCATTTTCACCTACACCTATAACTAGTGGACTACCACTGCGAGCTGCAATAATTCTATCTTCATCTGTACGATCAATCACACCTAATGCATAAGCACCTTTTAAGTCCTTGACTGTATTTTGCACGGCAAAAAATAATGAATCGCCTTTCTCTAAGTAGAGAACAATCTGATGAGCAATCACTTCCGTATCTGTATCAGAAGTAAATTTGAATCCTGCTTTAGACTGCATCTCTCGCAATTCTTGATAATTTTCAATGATGCCATTATGCACAATAGCTACACGGCCATTACAAATATGTGGGTGAGCATTATATTCTGATGGTACTCCGTGAGTGGCCCAGCGTGTGTGTGCTATACCAACAATACCGCTTAAGTTTGATTCTTGTAATGCATCACCTAATTCAGATACTTTACCCGGACGTCTTATTCTTTCTAGCAAGCCTTTATTAAGCACAGCCATACCTGCAGAATCATATCCTCTATATTCAAGACGTTTTAAGCCTTCTAATAGAATATCTGATACGTCTCTTTTTGAGATTGCTCCTACAATTCCACACATATCAAAAGTCTCCTTACTTCCTTTTACTTCTTTTGTTTAATTGGACGCTGCCAATTATCTATAGTTGTTTGTTTGCTACGAGATAGTGTTAATTTTTTGGCTGGTACATCTCGTGTGATTGTTGATCCCGCGCCTATAGTTGCACCATCATCAATTTTAACCGGTGCTACTAATTGACTATCGGAACCAATAAATACATTGTTTCCTATGATAGTTTTATGCTTATTCGCACCATCGTAATTACAGCAGATAGTGCCTGCGCCAATATTAGTTTTTTCACCAATGCTAGCATCGCCGATATAACTTAGATGGTTTACTTTACTTCCAGAAGCAATATTTGATTTCTTAACTTCGACAAAATTGCCTAGCTTCACTTTACTGGCTAATTCTGTCCCGGGACGCACTCGAGCAAAAGGACCTATTTCACAGTTCTCGCCTATATTTGAATCTTCTATCACAGAATTTGGATGTATTACCGTTCCAGATTCGATCACGCTATCTGTGATCACACTATTCATTCCAATTGTCACATCATCACCAATGGTAACGTTGCCTCGCAATAGAACATTGGGCTCAATAATAATGTCGTTACCAATCTCTACGTTACCCTCAACAAAGATACTTGAGGCATCTCGTAACGTTGCTCCATTCATCATTAACGTCTCTCGTTGTCTTGCTTGGAAAACATTTTCCATTTCAGCAAGATGTACTCGATTATTCACACCCATAACTTCAGTGGGATCTGCACATATCACTGCCTCAACTGACTTGCCTTCTGCCACTGCTAGCCCTACGCAGTCTGTTAAATAGTATTCTTGTTGCTGATTATTATTATCGATATTGTTCAGCCAATTAATCAGACTTTGCGACGAGGCACATAAAATACCTGTGTTTATTTCCGCTATTTGTCTGATTTCATCGTTAGCGTCTTTTTCTTCTACGATCCTTTCAACTTTCCTTTCTGAGCTACGCACTATGCGTCCATAACCATGAGGGTTATCGAGCTCAGTGGTCAAAATGGCCATTGATTCGCTAGGCTGTTTTGCTAGTAACGCTTGTAAGGTGCTTTCTCTCGCCAGTGGGACATCGCCATATAAGATAAGAATATTTTCATCTGCCTGTGCAGTGAAAAATGGAATCGCTTGTTGAACAGCGTGACCTGTTCCCAATCTTTCGGCTTGCTCTACCCATTCAACTTTTTCGTTTTGGATAGCTGACCGTACTGCTTCTCCACCATGCCCATAAACAACGATGATTCTGTCGGCGCCTAAGTTTTCTGCAGTAGTGATGGTATGTGCCAGCATTGATTTACCCCCAACTTGATGCAGTACCTTGGGGAGCTTACTGCGCATGCGGGTGCCTTGGCCGGCGGCTAATATAACGACATTTAGAGACATAGATCTATTAATTTTTTGAGATATAAAAGGTTACACTATTATTCTAGTCCATATTTTGAACTAGTTACCCTTACATAGAAATGATAAAGGCAGCCATTGGGCTGCCTTTATGTTCTATCTATCTCAAAGCTTTGAATCTATTGAGGATTTAAGCTTTTAGACTTTTCCTTTACGGAATTTTTCGATCATTCGTAGTTGAGCGGCAGCTTCAGCAAGCTCAGCAAGTGCTCTTGCGCTATCTACTTCAGTTTGCTTGTCTTTAAGCAACTCTTCAGCGTGCTGTTTTGCTTCTAAAGCCATATTTTCGTCCAGATCTTCAGCACGGATAGCTGTATCTGAAAGCACCGTGACTACATCTGGCTGTACTTCTAGCATGCCACCAGACACGTAGATATACCGATCTTCTTCACCTTCCACCTCTATTTTTAACTCGCCAGGCTTAAGGCGAGTCACTAAAGGCGTATGTTGTGGATAAATGCCCACGTCACCAACAATGGCAGGTGCGAAAACAGCATTCACTGTGCCAGAGAAAATCTCTGTTTCAGCACTGACGATATCAAGTTGCATGTTAGTAGCCATACTTGTAATTACTTAAGCTCTTCAGCTTTCTTCAAAACTGAATCGATATTTCCAGCCATGTAGAATGCTTGCTCTGGTAAGTGATCATACTCACCATCAACTATCGCGCGGAAACTAGCAATGGTTTCATTTAGTGGTACTAACTCACCAGGAGTACCGGTAAATACTTCTGCAACGCTAAACGGCTGTGATAAGAATCGTTGAATCTTACGAGCACGTGTGACCACTTGCTTATCTTCTTCCGACAATTCATCCATACCAAGAATCGCAATAATATCTTTAAGCTCTTGATACTTTTGTAATGTGTTCTGAACAGCACGTGCTGTATCGTAATGTTCCTGGCCAATCACTAATGGATCTAGCTGGCGACTGGTTGAGTCAAGTGGATCCACCGCTGGATAGATACCTAATTCTGCTACCTGACGCGAAAGTACGACTGTCGCATCTAAGTGAGCGAATGTGGTTGCAGGAGATGGATCGGTCAAGTCATCAGCCGGTACGTATACCGCTTGAATTGAAGTAATTGATCCACTGTTAGTAGAGGTAATTCGCTCCTGTAACGCACCCATCTCTTCCGCAAGTGTTGGTTGATAACCTACCGCAGATGGCATACGACCTAGTAATGCTGATACTTCTGTTCCCGCTAGTGTGTATCGATAAATATTATCGATGAACATCAGTACGTCTTTACCTTCATCACGGAAATACTCTGCCATGGTTAATCCTGTTAACGCAACACGAAGTCTGTTTCCCGGTGGCTCATTCATCTGACCGTAAACCATGGCCACTTTATCAAGTACGCCAGCATCCTTCATCTCGTAGTAAAAATCGTTTCCTTCACGAGTACGTTCTCCAACACCTGCAAACACTGATAAGCCTGAGTGCGCTTTCGCAATGTTGTTAATTAATTCCATCATAGTCACAGTCTTACCTACACCCGCACCACCGAATAGACCAATCTTTCCACCCTTAGCAAATGGGCAAAGTAAATCGATCACTTTAATTCCAGTTGTTAATAACTCATTACCGCCAGCTTGCTCTTCGAAAGTTGGTGGCAGTCGGTGAATTGGCATAGTCGAATCGTTACCAATTGGACCAACGTTATCGATTGGATTACCAAGTACATCCATTACACGACCTAATGTCTTAGGACCGACTGGTACGTTAATCGCTGTGCCCGTATTGGAAACTTCCAATCCTCGTTGCAAACCCTCAGATGCACCCATAACAATGGTTCTTACGACTCCATCGCCAAGCTGCTGTTGTACTTCTAGCGTCAATCCTTTTTCATCTACTTTTAGTGCATCGTACACTTTAGGTACCTGACTGGATGGAAACTCCACGTCAACGACCGCGCCGATTACTTCTATAATTTGACCAGTACTCATGATAATTCCTCGTTACTTCAATCTTTAATATAAATTCTTTTCAGGCTTATACCGCTGCTGCGCCACCAACAATCTCAGACAATTCTTGAGTAATTGATGCTTGACGTGCTTTGTTATATGCAAGTTGTAAATCATCGATAAGGCTACCAGCATTATCCGATGCACTTTTCATGGCGATCATTCTTGCTGCCATTTCGCATGCAACATTTTCAACTACACCGCGATACACAATTGATTCAACATATCTAACTAATAGTGAATCTAGGACTTCTTTAGCATCAGGCTCATAAATATAATCCCAATGATGTTGTCTAACTTCTTCTTCGTCTTTAGGCAAAGGTAATAGCGTAGACACACCTGGCGCTTGCGTCATGGTATTTACAAACTCATTTTCAACTAAGTGTAGTCGATCGATGCTGCCTTCAGAGTATGCATCTAACATTACTTTTACTGGGCCGATGATTTCATTCATATGAATGTTATCGCCTAAACCACTCGCGTGTGACACAACGTTTAAACCAGATAAACGTCTAAAAAAAGCCATGCCTTTTGAACCGATAATACTTAAATCTATTTCAACGCCTTGATCTTGGTATTCTTTTATCTGGCGTAACGCGCTTTTAAATACGTTGACGTTTAAGCCACCGCACAGACCACGATCTGTAGAGATAATAATAAAACCGGCACGCTTAACTTCTGAGCGAGCATGCATATAAGGATGCTTGTATTCAGAGTGCGCTGCTGCTAAATGGTTAATTACCTGCTTAATCTTAATTGCATAGGGACGTGTTGCATTCATGCGATCCTGTGCTTTACGCATTTTACTCGCAGCAACCATTTCCATTGCTTTGGTGATCTTCTGAGTGTTTTTAATACTCGAGATCTGTGTACGTATTTGTTTAGCGCCTGACATAGGTCTTACCAAACACCGTTAGCTTTAAACGCTTCAACAGCTTTCTTGATTGCTGCTTCTATGTCGTCGTTGTAATCGCCAGTCTCATTAATTTGATCGAGAAGGTCTTTGTTGTTTGAACGCAAGTAATCATGCATTGCTGCTTCAAACGCTACTACTTTAGTCTTGTCCACATCATCGATATAACCTTTATCAACTGCATAAAGCGATATCGCCATCTCACCTACTGTTAACGGAGAGTATTGTGGTTGCTTCATCAATTCCATCACACGCTCACCACGCTCTAACTGCTTACGAGTTTGCTCATCAAGATCTGATGCGAACTGTGAGAATGCTGCTAATTCACGATATTGTGCT
>CALJEX010000075.1 GCA_938074525.1 uncultured Gammaproteobacteria bacterium | reverse complement strand
GACGGCTGATTTAACTATTTTATCTCGGGTACTCATCTTTGAAGAATCCAAAATCGATAGCGGAATTGTAAGTGAGTGCTCACTCATTATCAAGTGCTAGTTTATTTTGGCTTGATCTGACACACTATTACACATAGTAAGCCATTAATTTTATTGAGGATTAATATCAAATGTTTGTTGTTACTAATAGAGTATTTGTTCACCCTAACTGGCATAAGGAATTTGAAGATCGCTTTCAGAAACGATCTGGACAGATAGATAAACAGCCGGGCTTTAAACACATGCAAATCTTAAAACCCCAATCTAACGACACTCCTTATATCGTATACACAGAATGGCAAGACGAAGCTGCATTTAAAAATTGGGTGGGTAGTGAAGATTTTAAATTAGCCCATCAAAATCCAATGCCTGAAGAAGCATTCAGCAAGAAAGGAGCACTTGAACAACACACTGTGATTATTAGCGTTGAGGCTTAATAATCCGTCTACGCAAGTTCATCTAATAATGAACCAAGCGTTTCATCAGCAACCTTAATAACCGCTGCTGAACTTTCTACAGTTTGCTGCGCTTGCTTTATCTCAACCAGACTGTCGACAATTGAGTTACTAGTAGTAGATGATGAGCTATTAGAAGCAGCTGCTATCTGTCCAACCGCGCGCCCGAATTGATCAATACCACTTCGCACGCCTTGAAGGCCTGCTTGTAAAATAGAATCAGACATAACTATCCTTAGTATTTACAACTTATAAATAGATAGCTGCTAGTAACATTAATACTTAAATGCTTATTACTTAAAATGATAACCGCGTCACATAAATTAACGTATATGTTTACGCAGGAATTCTAATACAGTTTTTTGCAAGTCTCGATCTTCCAATAATGCATGACGAGCACTTAATGGCCCTTCAGACAATACGATAGACTGGCTGCCATTATTTTTATTGATATAAGCGCCACAATCCCCTCGCGTCCAATTATTTTGGAACCAAGGATCATGCTTACCCACCAATGCAAGTACAGGCTCATCTTCAGATGCATTAATACCTTTATATTCACCCCAGCCTGCATGACAAGTCCAGCCTTCAATGACACGAGCATTTACTGACATATCATGATCTGTAGAGTTAAAAGTGGCAGTAGTAACCCCACCTTGGCTATGTCCCATTAAGAAAATATTATCTTCATCCACCCACTCAAGTTGTTTCGCATTGGCAATGGCGTAAGCGGCATCATTCTGCCTCATATTTAATGTTCCTCGATACATGCCGCCTTGTACACTTGCTGGATTACATGATTGAGGATATTTAGCACGTGCGAAGCTAATAGGCGCGATGACTGCAAATCCAGATTGAGCCAAGAAATTCAATCTCGTATAAGTACCTGCCCAAACGCCTGAACAACCGTGCAGATAAATAATGGTAGGGAATGACTGAAACTCGATAACAGCCTTCTCATTCAAGTCACTCATAATAAAACTTGAATATGCACCATTAGATTTTGGAATGCGTACTAACGCAGCATCCCAAGTGCGCTTTAACTCATCAACATTCGACCAGTCAGACTTACTCATCTTTGATACTGATGTGAATTTTTTATTGTGATTACCTAAGCTACCGCCTGATACTGCTTGCGAGAACAAAAAAATAAGCACCAGAAAAAAGAGGTGGGACTGATTCATCATCATACTATCTAGTTAACAAGCGGAAAATAACCAGCAAGATTATTGCTCCAAATGTGGCGAGCCCTATACTGATAAAGTTAAAACCTGTGACGCCACCGACTCCTAATTGAGTGCCAATAAAACCACCAATCATGGCACCAGCTATTCCTAACACCATAGTGACAAACAAACCACCTGGATCTTTACCTGGCATAATCCATTTAGCCAGCGCGCCAACCAGCAAGCCTAAAATTATTGATGTTATAAATCCCACTACACTTCTCCTAAAACAATAGTAAGACTCTAACAGTAATGGTTATTTATTTAAAAGCCCCTTAACAGTACTTTTATCAAACTTCAGACGCATTTTCACATAAGGCCCATTGGCTGTGTATTCAGCGCTAGAGAAGTCTTCATCTTCAAACCCATCTAAATTATATCCAACACTTAACCACATATTTTTATACACATTCAAGCCAATCGAAGGGCCTAATGAATATCGATAGTTATCTGCATTGGTTGAATACAGCACATCACCATGCAAAGACAAATCAACTCGCTCATGCAAATCGTATAAGTACTGGAAACCCAATAGTTGAGTCACACCATCATATTCTTCGCTATCAATATTATCTAAAGTGTATTTTATTCCCCAGTGCGCACCAAATTGGTGTTTGCCATCGACTGTGTAGTTTAAGTTTAAATTATTAACTGCCTTCCTAGTTCGAATTCTAGAATCTTCGCTATTAGCGCTATCGTAATTCAAATCAAATCGATTCAATACTGTAAAGGCACTATTGCTTGGCCTATATGCAACTGAATAATTGATATCTGCTTGAGTTTCATCTGCACCGCTACGACGATCAGTATCAAACATTTGCAAATCTAAGGACATTCCAAGCCCTGTGTTTTGCTCTCGAAAGAAACCCATAAACAAACTTCGCTGAATATCAGAATCACTTGTACGATACTCAACTCTGGAAGATGATGACCATTTGTCTTCTACGTAATTTGCTCCCACTGACGCAGCAGTGAAATCATCAGTAATTGTCCCAGAAGATAACGCAGTATTACTATTAAATGCTTGCCCACCTGGATCACGTAATGTATCAGATCTGTCGAGACTAAAGTCTAGCTGCAAGTTCTCGTTATATTGCCAGCCCTGCACAAAACCCAAATTGCTAAACAAACGCTGACCATCTTCACTCGATTGCTGCTCAAAAGAAGAATTAATTGTCGCTTGATTCCAAGGTGTTAATCGCGTTCCTACTCTAGAAGTATTTGTGTCTTGGTCTTCTCCTTGAGTATATTCATGCTCTGCAAATAATTCAGTCACTTGATTCAAACGATAGTCGGCCCCACCTATTAGTCTCGTTGGATGATCAATTGAATTATCGCTAGTTAATTCTATTTCTGTGTCAGCGCGCACTCTTAATTTATTATCAATTAAATATCGCGATGCACGCCCTGTCGCCAACACAGAATCATTATCATCTTGCCCGTCAATTTTATCTTTGGCATAGGCAACTCCAGCAGCCACTTCATATTGCTTTAGCGACTTCTCTAACTCTAAGGTTGCTACTGTGCGCTTATTTTCATTGGTCAACACTTCATCACGATATACTTCGCTATTGATATTGATGCTGTCACTCACTTTGTAGCGAGCGTCAACCCCATAGCGTTTAGCGCCATCATTATTTGCACTTTGCTGCTCCAAACCAAACGAAGCTGCTTGGCGTCGGAAATATACATTAGCATCGGCACGCTCAGATTTATGCTGCAATTCTGCCAGATAGGCAGTACCGTTACGCGTATCATCATCTGCCTGACTCGTACCAACCACAGCATCGATACCACCATCACCCAAGGTATTTAAATACGTCCCCGCAATTGCACCAGCAGCTCCTGCTGTTAGAGAATTTGCAGTTAGCTGACTTTCGCCTGTTTGCCCGACAGTAGCTGCTGCAGGAATATCACTGACTAAAAATACTATTTGCGTGTCTATGCCATTTGCATCTAACAAAGGATCATTAACACCCAACACATAAACTGGATCTGTTGGTGCACCATCAAATACGCCATTACCATTGCCATCCAAATAAATGACTCCACTTGTTGGATCAAAGTCATCAGTGATGACTATTGAGTTATCTATCTGCAATGAAAATGACTCAATGCCATTACCAGTATTAGTTAACAAAAACGTGAGTACTTGCTGAGTCGATGCGGGAGAAACAACGACATTGGCAGCATCTTGCCAACTTACATCAACATCGATAACTTCTTGTACCTGGAAAATATCTGTATCTACTGCTACGCCTGGTGTAGCGCCTATGTTGTAATTAATAGTGACTGTATTTGTGATTGGCGTACCCGCTGCTACGCCCACTGCATTGGCATTTACACACCACATAGAAAAAATAAGTATTGAGATACTGTTTACAATACTTTTCATCATTTCACCTTCGCTCTGAATAAAATTTCAAAGCCTGCAGGTGTTAAACCACTAGCCGCATTGAACTGACCACTAGGGCTGATTCGTATTCTTGTTACTCCTTGATCATAGCCTTCGCCATCCGGAGTTAAAGGCGCACCATATGTATATGTAGGTCCTGTACTTTTAGAAAATTCAACGTCACCGGCATAGTTAAATACAAGCCCACTAGCCGTTGTTCCGCTAGGTGCATCTAAAAATTGAATTGGATTTAATCCTTGTGCGCATGGGTCTGCTACACACAAACTCGTTTGCTCTGGAATAGGATCAATAATGACGAGCCCAGGAATTAAATCTGTTGCGCCATCTCCTTGGTTAGTAATCGCCAACCTATACAAAATAGTTTCACCAGGTATTGCTTTTGCAAGAGGGGCAGATGCGCCTGTTCCATCACTAATTACTTGCGACGTCTTAAGAAAAACAAGATCGGGCGTCCCGCCTAGAAAGAATGACTCGAGTTCATTATCACTGACCAAACCTTCAGTGCCTTCGTTAGCGGTAACAATAACCTGCCAAATTCCCAAAGGAGTTGATGGCGTAACAAAAGCATATTCATATGACTTAATCGCGCCACTGGCACCAGGGATCTCGGCCATACTGGCATTCGAGATAACAGTATTACTATCTGTATCAATAATGCTAATTAGAGCACTGCTTATATCAAAACTCCCAAAAGGATCACTGACAACAGCACGTGTATATACTGTTTCACCAGGCAAGAATGTTGTCGCAGTACTTCCCGCTGGAAATGCATCATCATAAAATTCAATAGTATCTACATTAATGACAGTTTCCGAGGTCAGTTCAACATGTGAATTATTACTACCATCAGTAGGGTAGACATTGATTCTTCTCCCACCTGACCCTGGTGTAACATTAGTAACTGTTAACGATATAGTTGATCCAAGTGGTAATGAGATATCACCACTAATAGGCACTAAAAATGTAAATGGCGCAGGTGTTCCATTTAGCGACAAGTTTCTCGTCACCGTGCCAATAGCACCTAGAGATGTTGAGAGACTGACTTGAACACTGCGCGATGCATTTCCACATGAATTACATCTATCCAGTATTAGCTCAACAGGAATCGTGCCGCTATCACCATCAATAGTTAAGTTTGCTTGCGTCTGCGGAGTCAACACCCATGTTTCAGAGACCTCATTATTTTTGCGAATACGCACGCTTGATTGCGATGTGCTTGGAGGCGTTCTTGATAAATCTAAACCAGGACTTGAATATAAATATAAAGGCTTATTACCAGCCGTTATGGTTGGTGTTCCCACCACCACTGCGACATCAGTATCTGAGTTATCAGACAGATTTGTATCTGGTAATGTCCCTGATACGCTAACTGTATTTGATACTGAAGGAACTGCCGCTGCATCCACCAACACTTCAAGAGTTATATCTGGCAAAGAACTACCAGCAGCTAATGGACCAGCATGTGTGCATGTCACATTTTGCCCAATTGCTCCACAAGTCCAATCTATGCCTGCGGCTGACTGGTAACTCAATCCAGTCGGCAATGTATCAGTGACAGTAATTGTGCCTGGCTCATCTCTGGCTGTTGCACTATTACTTACACTTATCGTATAGAATCCAATATCACCTTGATTGAAAACACCTGTATGTGTTTTTGTTATCGAGAGATCAGGTTCAAGATAGGTAAAGTTAATATCGTGTAGGGCAATCCATTGGAAAGCTGTTGTTTGATTACGATATATAATTCTTATTTGGGTAATGCCACTATTTGCAAACGTGAATGTTGCTGTGCCATTTGAACTCGATACTGAACCACTCGTTCCAGTAACAGTATTAACACCGTCAGAACTATTAGCTGCATTATCTACAATAGTGTTTGGATTAAAAAAGTTAATACCATCTATTGTTGCTGTCACTTCTACGACATCTACCCAAGACCCTAAATCCAAATCAAAAATGCTAAAACTGACATCCCTAACACCGCCGGGGTGCGTGAAATCAATGATGATAGGAATCTGTTGAATGCTCGTAGCAGGATAATCAACATTAATTTCTAATGAGTCCTGAACAGGAGACAAACCACCAGTTAAATCATCAGTAATGAAAGGACTACCATTAGCCAATCCGCTTATATCACCAGGAGGCGTGTCGGTTGGTACATTCAATGAAATAGATACATCACCTGAACCGATGGTGAAAGTTTGGTTGGTTGAGCCAGCCGGCCAGGTCAATACATCCCAATTAAGCTGGGTGGTCACATCCGCCTGAGTATTTAGCGACAGTAACAACATGACAGCCAAAGTTGCCCATTGCCTGATGGCAATAGACACTCTAACTGTCATCTCTGCTCTAATTTTGGATCGACTAAGCAAGCCCTACTCCCTGGTTTAGTGGTTTCTGCTTGTGATACGACAGAAAACCGTCTCTTCCATTAATTTTCTTATAATTCAGCAACTTACCTTTAAACTTATGTATAAGGCATAGTTCCACGCAGTAAGCTTAGAGATAATGGTGAGTGACTAGCAGCCAGATTCGGCTTAAGAGCGTCAATTAAACGACGTAATGACTGCGAAAAGTTGTTTTTTTGACGCAGTTAACGTTACACAAGTTGAATAGTGTTTGCGTATCCATAAATCGGATATAACCAATTGAAATATTTATAGAAAATATTTCCGGGATAAATACAAATAGATATTCAGATTTACTCAGTACCCTGAAGATAAAAAAGCTATGATTGGATTACTTACCGTCAACGTTAGCCAGCCTTCCATCAACATCGTTCATGCAAAGTAAGCCAAAAAAATATTTCTTAATCTGCTCGGGGTGGCTTTCTATTGTGCTGGGTGTCATTGGCATCGCATTACCATTACTCCCAACCACTCCCTTTATACTTTTAGCCGCAGGATGCTTCGCCAAATCTTCGCCAAAATTCCATAAATGGTTACTAGAGCATGCTTTTTTTGGACCACTGATTAATAGCTATCAAGGTGATAGATGCATTCCTAAAGACGTGAAAATAAAAGCAATTATCTTTATCTGGATTACTCTTAGCATTTCGATATTTCTACTAAACATATCTTGGTTACGCATTATTATTTTCTTATTTGGCCTGATACTAACGGCAATGTTGTGGAGAGCACCTAGTCCAACCAAGCAGCCGCAAGCAAATACCGAATAAACCTCACTATTATTTATATAGTTACTGATTCATATAAATACTCTTTATGAAAGAACACAATTTAGCGGACAGGCAGTTTTTATTTTCCTTGCAAGATCAATAAATTAATGAATTATGCTGATAAGAAATCACCTGTATCACTTACTATCACCACGTCTTGATATCACTCAAGCAAAAGAGTAAAAAATATCTGTATTACTGAAAATAATTTAAAACTCTAATAAATCAGTTAATGACTATACAGATGACAGGAGAGCAACAATGAAAACAACATATTATTTGGCGTCCACACTAAGTAGCACACAGAATATTGCTAATGAGCTACATCGAGCTGGTGTAAAAGATTGGTTTATCCATATTATTTCTAACGACGAGTCTGGTATTAATAAGCGGCACTTGCATTCAAGCAACTATTTAGAAACATTAGATTTAGTACGCGATGGTGTGATTGGTGCAATGTTAGGTTTTTTAATTGGCATTATTGCTGCGGGACTGATTGCTTATTTACAACCACTAGGCGGTGATTTACCCAATGTTATTTACTTTTTCATTATCGGATTAGTAACATTGTTTGGTCTTTGGGAAGGCGGACTGGCTGGAATTGCTAGCAAGAATAGGAAATTAGCTGAGTTTGAGCAAGACCTTGCTGATGGTAAACATTTGATTCTCATCTACACTACCAAGAAAAATGAATCACGTATTCAGTACATCATGTCTCACAGGTTTCCAGGGGTTAAATTAGCCGCGAGAGATAGTCATTTCTTAAATCCATTTAGCACGCTTGAGCACAGCTAATCATTTATAAAAATGCTCTAGCAAATACAAACCAATCAATTTGCTAGGGCAATACTTCTCTATAAATGTGTTCTAGTTAACACTCACACAGAATTATTTTCTAGACGGTAGCAAAAATGGGCTGCATGTAATTGAAACTTATTTTACTAAACATTAGTCTGACCTTCACGTGAGTAAACAGGGAGGTCCAAATGAATATTGAAGAGTATCGAGAATTAACCAATCGTGTATTCAATGCAATACGCAACTTTGAAACCTGCTCTAGTGAACGTGACTATGCACTATCTGTGGTATCCCAAGTGTCTTACGAAGCATCTCTGGCACAATGCCAAGATGCGGATCGCATAGATTTAGAGCAAATGGATTTTGCACTACAATTAGTATTAGAACTAATCCAAGACAATCCTATTCCTGAGTTTACCCAGCAAGAACTTCGTGTTGCTCTGCATTAATTTCTAAGATTCGTCTTAGCTATTTCTAGCGCTTTTAACTAATTCATAAGCCTTTTGAATTTGCTTCGATTTCTCAGTAGCCACCTGAATCATTTCCTCAGGTAATCCTTTGGAAATCAATTTATCAGGATGATGTTGGCTCATCAGACGACGATAGGCTTTTTTAATCTCATCATTACTAGCACTCTCTCCTACACCCAAGACTGAATAAGCATTATTAATTTGCACCTGATTAGGCGGTTGATTGGGATTATGCGAATAATTTTTTTGTTGCGCATAAAGCATCGCTTCCAACTGACTCAGCATAGACACCGGATAACCTAATGCTTCACAAATATCTTTTAAGATTTTATCTTCCGCTGGATGCTTACTTCCATCAGCATAAGCAGCTTGCAACTGAATCTGCATGAACATCTGAATCAAGGTGATCTTTCGACCACATTCTTTTTTGAACTGGGCTAATACTGCAGTAAGATCGAAATCATTTTGCTTGCCTTTATTAAACAACTCAATAGCGATCTTGCGTTGATCTGGCTGAAAATTCATATGATCAAACACTTGTTCAGCCGCTTGAATCTCTTGTTGGGTAACCTGCCCATCTGCTTTCGCGATATGCCCCATCACAGAAAATGTTGCCGTGAAGAATGCCGCTTGCGCGGTTTCTTGTGAGTTACCATCCAAACCCAGTTTGAGTCTTTTGGCTTTATCAACTTGATGCCCCAGCACAGCACCAAGCATGCCGCCTAGCGGACCACCCAGCACTAAGCCAATACCACCACCAGCAATTTTACCCCACCAACTCATACGTTATTTTCCTATCTGTTGATTTGCGCATAATTTCATTACTATGTGATATTAAACCATTAAAACTGCATCATGCGCATCGAAAGCATTCAAGTAGGCAAACCAAAGTCCATTGCACCAGATTGGACAACTTCCATCTATAAATCACCTGTTGTTGGCCAAGTTTTCCTTAGTAAATATAACTTGGACGGTGATAAGCAGGCCGACTTATCTGTGCATGGAGGACTGGATAAAGCGGTTAATGTATATCCTCTTGAGCATTATCATTATTGGAATCAACGCGCAGGCTTTCTATTACGTAAACGCATTGATGTACCTTCTCCTTGTAATGGCTCTTTTGGCGAAAACTTCACCGTATCAGGCTTGTTTGAGGATGATGTTTGTATTGGCGATATTTATCAAGTTGGTTCATGCGTTGTTGAAGTATCTCAACCTCGTCAGCCTTGCTGGAAGTTAGCGCGCAAATTCAATCAGGCAAAACTTCCCTTCTGGATACAACAAACAGGTAAAACAGGTTGGTATTTACGCGTTTTACAGGAAGGAAAAGTACAAAGCTCAGACATATTTACTTTAAGCGAAAGAGTGAATCCTTCATGGTCTATTACACAAGCTAATCAGCTGATGTATGCACCTGAACGACCAAAACACAGTCTTATATCCATCTTAGAGTGCAAACAATTGTCCACCAGTTGGAGACAAACTTTTGAAAAACACTTAAATAAACACAGTTAGTCGTTATTGAAATGATTGGAACTCATCAGAAATTAAATCGATAAAATACTAATTTAGATTGCCAAATGGTTACGAGCTATTTGTTATTAATGTAACAATATGCTCAGTCAATTACTTTGGAAGTAATAATGTCATTAACATTTGATCAACCTATGCAAGATCTCGCACGCGAGATCAAGAAAAGTATTCCAATCGATTATCAGCTTAAATCAAAGCAGAATGATGCTAGCCTGTTATTAGAACTTGTAGAAGTATATGAAAGCTCAGAAAGCGTTGTTCTAAACACACTAATCACTGAGTTATTCAGTCGTGCGGGCAAACAATGGGCAAGGCTTTTGGGCAACATCAAAAAAGATAGTCCGATAGAGAATATTAGCGAAGAATTAATTAATGACGTTAATGAGCCAAGCTCACAAAGCATCAGCAATAAACAAATGTACCGCGGCCAGACTGTCTCCGATGCAATTAACGAACAATCAGACCAACCAGTAGAAAAAAAGAAACAATATTACCGCGGCAGTGCTGTATAACTAAATATTACTTCAATGCTATAACACACCAAACTTTCTCTGACCGACATAAAATGCGGTTCCAGAAGATTTGGATGAAAATGTTACTGTTGTTCCACTATCAAAATAAATTACATCACCAGGCTTTAAATTTACCGTTTCCCCACCGCTCTCTGTAATCGTCATCTCACCTTCTAGCATTATCTTGCATTCATCGTAAGAATAAGTGTACTCAAGTGAATTCCCTGCTTCCATTCTAAAAAACCCGCCAGTAATGGGCGCTACATCATTATTAGATGACACTGTATCTTGCAAATAAACATTAATCCCCTCTATATTTAGCGAATTAATTTGTTGCGACTGAGCTTTATCAAAATGTTTCATTCCCATTATTATTCCTTTCATGTATAAACTTAAAAACAGATACTAAGTCAGCGACCGTGGATCGTAAATGGCAAATAACCCCTAACCACAGCAGTTCAAATACAACTAAAAATAAAACCTTTGAAAGATCAATTACCCTCCATACAATCTTTGAGAAAATTGTATATTGATTCAAATCGCGACTGCGACAGTCGCATGCTTAATTGTGCTGCGCATATGATTATTGCGATAGAAGACCCCAAACAATTAGTACAGGTTGGACTAGAATTTATGGTGACAGAACTATCTGTATGCCGCGCTGATGCAGGCTTTGCTACCCCGACACATCAACACTACACACCCATTACTGAGTTTCGCAATCAAGCAACTTCTCCACCTTCAATCACCGGTCTAGAGTTACCTAACCAACACGCTGCTATGCAAGATGTTTGGCAAGCATCATCACCTATCGTAATTAACGATGTATCTTCACATGACACACTAAATGAACTCAAAGAAATTTTCCTAAACGCAGGCTGCAAATCAATGCTACTGCAACAACTGACTTGGGAAGAAGATCCAATTGGCATTGCTTGCATTGACTATACTGTCGAATCCCACATCTGGAGTGATGATGAAATCAACTTCATGCATACATTCTGTTCTACTTTTCTTGGCCCATTAGCGGGTATTAGCAATTACTGGTTCAACCCCAAGTTGCACAATATGTTTTCCAAGCCATCTGAATCAGAACTCATTGCTATTCGTTTGGCTGCAAAAGGCCTGACATATAAACAAATAGCCAGCAAACTAAATAAATCTACTCGCACAATAGAGAATCAATTTAGGAACGCTAGAAATCGCCTCAGTGCTAGAAATCAAACTGACTTAGTTAAAAAATGTGAACACTGGCTGTGACGTCTAATCGTCTACTTCCCTGCCAGCTAGTGTGCGCTAGCTAACATATTCGGCATATATATCGGTACCCTCACAAAAAATTTATTAGGTATGTGGTTGATTTTGCGGAATGAAATAGCCTTTTTAAGGATAGTCCACGCCTAATATACAGAAAGATATTCTCGTGGAAGACACCAGTCAAATATTAAAATTATTGTCAGACGATACTATCGTTACACGCCCATCAGATGGATTGTTAAAAAAGCAATGCAGCTCGAATATTAGCGTGTCTATCACAGCAATATCTGGGCCCAGAACTGGCCTATCGTTTCAGCTAGAAGCTCATACAGATATCACCTTAGGCCGCTCTCCGGATGCAGGTATTCAGATTGTAGATACAGGAATATCAAGAACACATATACGCATGTATTTTGACGGCACTTCAGTCTTTGTTGAAGACCTACAGAGTGCTAACGGCACTTATGTCAATGGCACTAAGCTAACAGGAAAAATCGAAATAAAAAATGGTGATCAGGTTTCTATCGGTGTATCAACCGTACTAAAATTCTCATTGAACAATCAGTTAGATGCCGAATACAAAGATTACATAGAAGAACAGCTCTCAAAAGATATCCTCACTAATGCATACAATCGCAAAGCGTTCGCGCATTTTTTAAATAGCACTTACATCGCTGCCAAAAGAGACTTTAGCCCGCTTTGTTTATTCATGATTGATGTCGATAATTTCAAAACGATTAATGATACCTATGGACATCAAGTCGGCGACAAAATTTTAAAACATATTACAGACAAATTAATACAAACTGTACGTTCCGCTGATATAGTATGTCGATATGGTGGCGATGAATTTGCAATCGTCTGTCCAAATATAGACTCATTGAGTGGTTTACAATTAGCCGAACAGGTTAGAAGCAATGTTGAACAAATGAAATTTTCTGTTGGAGACAAAAAAATTCACACCACATTAAGCATTGGAGTTTCCAACTACCCTGACAATGAAATTACATGTGTCTCTCAGTTCATCGCCTATGCAGATAAAGCTATGTATAAAGCTAAACGAAAAGGTCGCAACCAAATTGGTTTAATCTCAGATAATTAGGTTTTAATTTTCAAAAACCTCACGATATAAGCCAGCGTGTAATACACGGCGCGCGTCCATGTTAATATTAACCCCTTGCATAAAACGCTGCTGATTTTGCTCATCATCCAAGTATGGCAACACGGATTGCTCAATCATATTGGCATGTTCAATATCAAGTTCAACATGTCCAACAAATAA
>CALJEX010000074.1 GCA_938074525.1 uncultured Gammaproteobacteria bacterium | reverse complement strand
CAAGCGATAAAGAAGCGTTAGACAACTCCGACACCGCACCAGAATTACCTTCGATTCTACGAGACAATGATTTAACTAACGCAGGTATTCCAACATTAGAAACTTCGACTTCACTTGCGCAAAGCATGGAATTAGTCTTCCGGAAGTGGCGCATCAGCCTGAACGCACAAGAACCACGTTGCAGTTTAGGCAGAGACCAAAATTGCGATCTAGTATTGAATAGATTCTCTTCTCGCCGCCATGGGCGCTTAGAGTGGCGTAATGGCCAATTCTATTTCTGTGATCACAGTTTCAATGGTACTTACATCGATTTCGATGATGGCCGCACTACCCATATTTGTCGCGACGAGAGTGTACTTAGCGGTTCAGGTACCATCAGCCTAGGCAAACCCTCTAATATCGATAAAGAATTTGTTATCCGTTTTACTATTAGCTAATTTCTAGTCCTAGTATCATTTATCTCTAGACCGTACGGTCGCATAATTGCCGATCTCGACAACAAACTCTGGTTGCAAACAAAGTATTATCAATTTTAAGCGTTATTCATCTCTTGATACCTGCTTTATCCTCAAAGCTTTGCGTAGTTGACATTTAGAGACAGAACATTGCTAATTTTGGCTTCAACCTACCGTTTATTCGCTAAATTATGACGCTCATCATGGGCAGGCACTAAATAGACCAATAGTATAGTCACCAACAGATTCAGAGAAACTACGCTCTTAGATAGAGCCTAACCTTGAAGTGAATGACTATGCGACGTAAACAACTAATAGATACAACCTATAAAATCCAACAGGCCATTTCTGATAGCGAGCTGCTTGAACGATTGCATGTGCGCATTCTTGCATTAAGCAAACAAGGGAAAAAAGTGCCTAATGTTGGTGACCTCCTAGCAGCACTAAACAAATTTTCAATATCGACAAGCAAACTCTCAGATGCTGAAAAAGAAGTGCTAAAACAATTAGACCTACATTACTTAAATGACCCAAAAAATTGGCCAAAGTTAATTTCAACTGATCAGCCTGAACTACTTAAGAGTATTTTTAGCAACCTTCGCAGATTACGTTCTAGCCTAGGTTACTTCCAAAAGGTGATTTCAATTGGTCACGACGAGCTGAACAATAAAGACAGTGAAGATGAAACACTTTCTATCTTATTGTTAGCTGATGAGAATACAAAAGACACTCCGAAGAAAATTGCATCAACATTAGAAAGCATACAGCAGCTCTATAACTGCTTCGTCACTCTTGAGCACATTGACAACCCAGAGGAACATACCATCATCGGCATGGACTCAGGCAATGAAAAATCAATTGAATTATCTGGTGAAAGCATTGTTCTAGAGAAGATGAAGGAACTGTTATATGGCGTATGGATGCAAGTACTTCCTTCACATAATCAGTATTTAAGCGAACAGCTTAAATTGATCTTAAAAGCTCTACCAATTCTCGAAAGAATTGAAGAACTAGCTACTACAGGCCGAATTGAAAAAGAGAAGACTGCATTAGCCAAGCGCCAATTAACCACTAGTTTGGAAGACTTAATTAGATCAAACACTATCATAGAAGAAATGTACGATCATTGGCAGCAAGATCCACGTGTTGCAATGCAATTAACACTACGTTTAACAACACGAAAAGTTAAACAAAGTGTCGTTGATGAGGCTCCAGAATTTGCAACTCAACAACGCACAAACCCTTTTATGAAGAACGAAGAAAATGAGTTGATTGCAACTACCAATAAAAAATCTACTGCACAAAAAGTTACCAGCTTAAACGATGGCAACAAGTTAAGGTTCATTCAGTCTAAAAAGGTAGAAGCAAGCGAGTAATAACAAGGGTTATTTGGATTTACCCAACATCGTTCTAATTTTTTGACGCTCATGCTTATTGGGCTTCTTAAAGGTACGCGGCAACCCTTGATTTAAAATCTTACGTTGTGCAGCGGTTAATTCTCGCTGCGCAACACTGTCTTCACTTTCTCTATATAACTTTTGCGCTTCACTTGCAGATCTCCTCTGCTTAGCAATTCCACATACAACAATCTCTTGCTTGAAATCCGGACGGGTAATTAGCAATACATCATCAATTTTCACTCGGTATGACGGCTTCACTCGTTGACTATTAACATGCACACGCCCGCCATCGACCGCATTAGTGGCAATATTACGTGTCTTGTAAAAGCGTGCTGCCCATAGCCACTTATCAATTCGTAATAATTCATCCATCTTGGTTAGCATCCAGAGATACCGCTGACTCATTCACTACTAAAAATCTCCACTCATCTTATCCATAAAAATTGAAATATAGCTGAAAGAATTAAGCGTTAACGTACTCTCAAATTTATCAATTCAACTTTTACAGTTTTGGAGCGAAAAATGTCAGTATTAAATTTTCCTAGCAACAAGCTAGTATGTGCTTACTGGAAAGAGTGTGTGGTTATTAGTTTATTTATAATCAGTTCGTTTGTAGCTTGCATTATATTTTTTTAAACATAGAGAAAAGCCAATATCGTTGTTTGCCCTATGGTAAACAACGACTCTCATTAATCCCACTCCACTAAATGATGTTCTAAAGAACCAGCATCCTTACTACTGATTGTTCTATTTTTGACAGAGCAATTTGCTTCGTGAGTACTATCTGAGCTGCCTGTTAATAACGGGTGCCAGCTTGGCAATGGCTTTGCCTCAAAGCGCAGGCGATATGCGCATGTTGTTGGCAGCCAGGCAAACTCTTGTGGACGTTCTAGACTCAGCGAAATACAGTCTGCCACCTTGCTAGTTCTGTTTGCATAATCAGTGCATCGACATTTGCCTGCATCAAAAAGCTCACACGCCACATTGGTATAGTAAATTTTATCGGTCTCTTCGTCTTGCAATTTAGCCATGCAGCATTTACCACATCCATCACACAAAGATTCCCATTGCGCCTGTGTTAGCTCACTTAAAGGCTTATCTATCCAATCTAAGGCATCGGATTTCACTACCCGGCAAGATCAAGCATGATTTTATTGAGTCGAGCAACAAAATCAGCTGGGTTTTCTAATTGCCCACCTTCTGCAAGAATCGCTTGTTCAAATAGCAACATCGACCATTCTTTAACTTGATCAAGATCGGTCTCGTCATTCATCCTGATCAACATAGGATGAGATGGATTAACTTCTAACGTAGGTTTAGTGGTTGGCATTTGCTGCCCTGCTTGCTTCATCAGGTTTTGCATATACAAAGCCATATCATGCTCGTTAAGCACAATACATGCTGGAGATGTCGTTAAACGATGTGATACACGTACATTTTCAACTTTGTCATCCAAATTTTCTTTGATCAACTTTATTATGTCAGCCGACTCTTCCTCAACTTTCTTTTGCTGCTCTTTTTCATCCTGATCAGAAAGTTTATCTAGGTCTAATTCACCTTTAGCCACTGATACAAAAGATTTACCATCATATTCATTCAAAGAACCCATTAACCATTCATCTACGCGGTCATACATGAGAATGACTTCAATGCCTTTCTTACGGAAAATTTCTAGATGCGGACTATTTTTTGCCGCATTAAAGTTGTCTGCGGTGATGTAGTAAATAGACTCCTGCCCTTCTTTCATTCGAGCAATATAATCATCTAACGATGTGTTTTGGTCTTCTTTGTCATCTTGAGTAGAAGCGAATCTTAATAGCTTGGCAATTTGCTCTTTATTAGCAAAATCTTCGCCAGGTCCTTCTTTGATGACCTTTCCAAACTCTTTCCAGAACGATTGATATTTCTCTGGTTCATTTTTAGCAATGCCCTCTAACAAACCAAGCACTTTCTTCACTGAGCCTGAACGCATTGAATCAATCACTTTATTACCTTGAAGGATTTCTCTAGACACATTTAACGGCAAGTCACTAGAGTCAATCACACCACGTACAAATCGTAAGTAGCGCGGCAATAATTTTTCTGCATCTTCCATAATGAAAACGCGCTGCACATAAAGCTTCAAACCATGTGTTTGATTTGGCTCATATAAATCAAATGGCGCTTTACTTGGAATATAAAGTAATGAGATATATTCGGTCTTACCTTCAACACGGTTATGCGACCAAGCCAGTGGATCAGCAAAGTCATGACCAACATGCTTATAAAATTCTTTATATTCATCTTCGCTGACGTCTGATTTTGAACGCGTCCATAGTGATGATGCTTTATTAACGACTTCCCATTTCACTTCTGCATCAGTTTCAGCCTCTTCTTCAGCCTGCTTTTCTTCAAGCATTTCGATAGGCAATGGCACATGGTCGGAGTACTTAGTAATAATTGAGCGAAGACGCCATCCAGACAACAGTTCTGCTTCCTCTTCTTTAAGGTGCAGAATAATTTCGGTGCCACGATCTGCTTTTTCTATTTCTGCTAAATCGTATTCACCTGTACCTTCGGATTGCCAGTGCACACCGTGCTTGGTATCAACTGTGGCACTGCGTGTTTTCAATTCAACTCGTTCAGAAACGATGAATGCAGAATAGAAACCCACACCAAACTGGCCAATCAAATTAGAATCTTTGGCTTGATCACCAGTAAGATTTTCCAAAAATTCTTTTGTCCCAGATTTAGCAATGGTACCGATATTTTTAATCACCTCATCGCGTGTCATTCCAATACCGTTATCTCGAACAGTGATAGTCTTTTCATCCTCATTAAATTCGACTTGAATTTTTAAGTCGGTATCGTCAGTTAGCAAGTCGGCATTGGACAATGATTCAAAACGTAGCTTGTCACAGGCATCTGAAGCATTTGAGATCAGCTCTCGTAAAAAAATCTCCTTATTCGAATAAAGAGAATGAATCATCAAATGTAAAATTTGACTGACTTCTGACTCAAACTTGAGGGTTTCTTTATTATTTTCTTCTTGTACTTGCTCACTCATTACTGCTTTGACTCCAAATAAAATACGATAACTCTATAGATGGTGATTCATCACCTTAAATTCAACTGATGTGGACAGATTTTCTACTCAACATCGTCTACGTCCGCTTGGCCAGTGACTCTTCTGCGGATATGTGACCAGGTGATTCCGGTTGCTAAAATACCCGCCAAAACGACTAACATCAGATCAATCACGATATTCATATCATCCGTCAATGACGGAATAAAATCGATTGCCAACCAAAGCAGCACTCCAAAAAATGCGGCCGCCAATATCAAGCCAAACATGCCCAATGAGCGCATGGTGGCACGTATATATATCGCCCATACGATTAACAAAACAATTCCTGCTAATAGCAGTAATGGCAAACTAGTATTAGTCTCTGCCACTGGATTCAAATACGATTGCACCCAATCAAAATAAGACCAACCATGAGGGTTATAAGTACCAAACACCAATACGAGTGCGACCAGAAAACGGATTAGCACACCCTGCCAAGTAATCTTATGTAACGCCATACAATCTCCTAAACCATCTCACATTAAATAAACATTTCACTGGTGATTGGGGTATCTATTTCATGCTTTAACAACCAATCTTTTTGTTGAATCGCTTTACCCACAACGCTTCCACAATATCCTCCAATGCCACTTTTCTTCACCACACGGTGGCAAGGAATAATAATCGGGATGGGGTTATGTCGACAAGCGTTCCCAACTGCACGAGGGCCACTGTTGATCGCCGTAGCAATATCACCATAGGTCAAGCACCCGCCATATGGGATTTTAGCCACTTCACTCCACACTTTGTTCTGATAAGTCGTTCCTTGAATATCTATTGGTAGATCAAATTCAGTCCGCTGTAGTTCAAAATATTCCATGATTTGCTGATGCACTTTTGCGCCAAATCCTATCGCTGGAATACGCGAATCTAGTTTAGTTTTAATATAGAGCAGCCGTTGTATTCCCTTAGCGGAAATATTAAGGCCCAGCGGACCTATCGGAGAGGGCAGGATGTAATCGAACGAATCTATTTCCATTTTCTGCAGCCCAAACAACAAACGCCCCATAATTGTATGAGGCGTTTGTTTTACTAACTTTACATGTTTTGCTATTAACCAAGCTTTTCTTTAATTCTTGCCGCTCTACCTGTAAGACCACGCAAATAATATAATTTTGCACGTCTAACATCACCACGACGCTTTACTTCAACAGAAGCAATGAGCGGACTGTGGGTTTGGAAAACTCTCTCGACACCTTCGCCGTGAGAAATTTTACGCACTGTGAATGCAGAGTTCAGACCACGATTTCTTTTAGCAATGACAACACCTTCAAATGCCTGAAGACGCTCACGATCACCTTCTTTTACTCTCACTTGCACAACAATTGTGTCGCCTGCGGAAAACTCAGGAAAATCTGATTTGATTTGTTCTGCTTCTAATTCACTAATTATATTACTCATTTGTTTATCTCTCGTTTTTCGCTTTTACTTCAACTAAATATTCGTTCAGCAACTGTTGCTCTTGATCACTCAAGTTTTTCAGCTTAATCATGTCAGGGCGTCTTAAGTAAGTACGACCCAACGCTTGTTTCAATCTCCAACCAGCGATCTTTTTATGATCACCACTTAGCAATTCTTTTGGCACCTCAAGACCATCAATTATTTCTGGTCTTGAATAGTGAGGGCAATCTAGCAAGCCACTCTCAAATGATTCTTGTTCAGCAGATTGGTCATCTCCAAGCGCACCTGGAAGTGTTCGCACCATGGCATCGATCAGCACCATCGCAGCAAGCTCTCCACCGCTGATGACATAGTCGCCGATTGACCATTCTTCATCTACGTAAGCATCGATAAAACGTTCATCAATCCCCTCGTATCGTCCACATAACAGAATCAAATTTGGACATTTGCTGAGATTACGCACTGCTGCTTGATCCAGCTTCTGCCCTTGCGGACTCAAATACACTACTTTTGCATTTTCACTAGACATTGATTTCACATGTTCTAGTGCTTTGGTCAATGGCGTGTATTGCATCACCATGCCAGGACCACCCCCGTAGGGACGATCATCTACTCGATTATTCGCATCATCTGAGAAATCTCGAGGATTAGTTAACTCTAAATCAACTAGCTTTTCTCTCAATGCTCGCCCCACTACTCCGTGGTCTTGCATTGTTGCAACTAATTCTGGGAACAATGTTATGACATCAATTCGCATGTCCTTGCCCCTTTTATTTCAATGCAATGTTAGGAAATATTGATTAAAAATCAGTATCCCAATCTACTACCATGCACTGCTGCTCTAAATCGATGGACTTTATTACTTGTCCTTGGATGTATGGAATTAAATGCTCAGTCTTACTTTTACCTCGCACTATCATGACATCATTGGCTCCAGTTTCGATTAGATCTTTTATCGAGCCTAGAGACTTATTCTCAGTATCCAGCACATTTAAGCCAATCAGCTGGTACCAGTAGTATTCACTCTTAGGCAGAGGGCTTAATTGATCTCCCGCTATCCAGATATTACGATCTAGTAGCTCTACTGCTGCATCACGGTCATTAATACCTTCCAGCTTAACCACCACGCCGCCTTTTTGAGAACGGCCTTCCTCTATTCGTATCGGTTGATCGAAATCATCCCCCAGATACCAGTGTTGATAGCCAATTATTTTAATTCGAGGTCGCGTGTAAGAATAAACTTTAACCCAACCTTTGACTCCAAACAGACCATTAATCAGGCCTAATAAAACTTTTTCTTCTTGTTTCAAGCGTGAGGCAACCTATTGCTCATGCTGAATCACCCATCGACTTAATTAGCAGCTGAGTCTACACCTTTCAATAATGTTTCAACGCGCTCAGATGGCTTAGCACCAACGCCCTGCCAATAGCTAATGCGTTCCATATCAACGTGCAATCGAACTTCTTGTCCAGTCGCTCGTGGATTGAAATAACCTAGTCTCTCAATATAGCCGCTATCTCTGCGTCTACGTGAGTCAGTCACTACGATGTGGTAGAAAGGACGCTTCTTAGCGCCGCCTCGAGCTAATCTTATACTAACCATATTATTTGCTTATTCTCAGCTGTGTTTAACGAACCGCATCCGATGGCGGCGAACCGCGCATTGTACGGAATCTACAGGAAATTTAAAGCTAAATTCAACCTATTATCCTATCTACATCGGCATATTAGGCGGCATTTTGCCTTGCATTGCGCGCATCATATTTTTCATCCCGCCTTTCTTAGAGATTTTTTTCATCATTTTGCGCATTTGTGTATATTGTTTAAGCAGTCGATTGACGTCTTGAACCTGCATTCCAGATCCGGCTGCAATGCGCTGTTTACGAGTCGCTTTGATGATATCGGGGAAGCGGCGTTCTTTTTTCGTCATCGAGTCAATCATCGCCACCATATGGACGACTGATTTATCGCTGGCTTGCGATTTCATCGCTTCAGAAATATTGCCGGCACCTGGAAGTTTATCAATCAGACTATTCATTCCTCCCATATTTTGCATTTGCACTAGCTGAGAGCGTAAGTCATTAAGACTAAAACCCTTACCACTTTTAAGTTTTTTGGCTAATCGTCCGGCTTCTTCGTGATCTACTTTTTGCTGAGCTTCCTCCACTAAGGAAACCACATCACCCATGCCTAGAATTCTTGAGGCGACTCGGTCTGGGTGAAACGGCTCGAGGCCATCAACCTTCTCACCAGTCCCTAAGAATTTAATCGGCTTGCCAGTAATTTCTCTGACGGATAAAGCTGCACCACCTCGTGCATCACCATCAGTCTTAGTCAGAATGACCCCAGTAAGCGGCAAGGCATTATTAAATGCTTGCGCAGATAAAGCAGCATCCTGACCACTCATACTATCGACAACAAACAATGTTTCGACCGGATTAATCGCAGCATGTAGCGTGGTGATCTCATCCATCATCTCGCTATCGACATGCAGACGACCCGCCGTATCGACAAATAAAATATCTATGTGATTAGTTTCAGCATGACTAATCGCATTTTTAGCAATGGTTAAAGGTGCTTGCTCAATATCACTTGGGAAAAAGTGCACGCCTACTTGATTGGCTAGAGTCTCTAACTGCTTTATCGCGGCAGGACGATATACGTCACAACTGACCACACTAATTTTTTTCTTTTCTGTTTCAGCGAAGCGCTTAGCCAGTTTTGCAATGGTAGTGGTTTTACCTGCACCTTGAAGACCCGCGACTAGCACGATAGCAGGTGGTTGCGCATTAAACTGCAAACCTTCGTTGGCATCTCCCATCAGATGCACTAATTCATCCTGAACAACTTTTACAAACGCTTGCCCTGGTGTGATGTTTTCAATCACTTCTTTACCAGCTGCGGATGTTCGTACACGCTCAATAAACGACTTCACCACAGGCAAAGCGACATCAGCCTCAAGTAACGCCATGCGCACTTCACGCAAGGATTCTTGGATATTTTCTTCGGTTAATCGTGCTTGGCCGCGTAGCTTGCCGACCGTATCGGAAAGGCGTTTGGTTAAGTTATCAAACATGTGTACTCGCTTATTAGGCTATTAATCTATGCCTCTAGTCTAACGGCATACGAATAAACGATCTATTGAAAACTGACTAAACCAGACAAGCCTGTGCTTTATTTAGAGATAGGACCGACCTCTAGAGAAAAAGAACATCACCACTACAAATAGACCTGATGTTTCGTTGCGGCATAGCAGCACGCAATTCCTGCATAATTTTTTCTTCCTCACCTGGCTGTAGATGAGACACACATACTTGCAGTTGATGAGACAGTGACTCAAGCTCTTTGGCTAAGGAGGTAGGCGAGAAATGTTTGGCTTGATTAGCAATTTCTGATCGCTCATCTGCAAATGCACATTCAACAATCAGTAAGTCCACCTTGCTTTGTTGATTGAGCGCTTGCCATAATTTAGGCGCAGAAGCTGTGTCACCGCTAAAAGCAAAGCTACTCTTGGCATCTTGCACCAAATAACTGACTGCAGGCACAGTATGCTCAACTTCAATCATTGTGAACGTTTTTCCATCAATGATGATTTTTTGTCCAGGCGTCATGGGCACAAAACGGACGACAGGCTTTTCCTCACTGGGCAAAGAGAAAAAATTAGGCCATATTTTCCAATTGAAAATATGATCCATTAACACTTGGTATGTTTCAGCCTGACAGTAAACTGTTAACGGTTCATCTATCAGCTCTTCGTAGATAGTATCTATGAGCAACGGCAAGCCTGCGACATGATCTAAATGACTATGCGTAAACACATGTTTAATCTGGAATAACTCTTCTAGAGGCAAGTCACCGACACCCGTGCCGCAATCTAGCAGAGTGCTAGCATCCACTCTCAATGCTGTCGTACGCAAACCACTACCTATCCCACCGCTACAACCCAAAACATTTATTTTCATGGGGCTATTATAATATTATTTAATGATCTTTTTAATGCACGCTGATACTATCACTGGCAATCTGGTCGAAATGTCTAATACATCGCAATGCACTGAATTCGCTCAGATAATTCACCTATACTTGCTATCTACCAATAATTCGATTGACATCATACATATACAGGACTTATTACTATCCTAACAATGATTGGATTCACATCAGCAATACTCTGCACCATCACCTTTGGAGCAATTTGGCACCACATGCAGGCTCGAGCTAGCGGCAACGACTCAGCTCGCATTAAATTTTTAGCCCCGTGGACATTGACCGTGGTAGCTATGGCAATAATGGTTGGATCTCAACTATTTGCCGAATCAGGCCTGAATTTCTATTTTTATAACGCCTTATTTGTTGCCGCCTTTACCATTTGCTCAATACTATATTTAGTTAGTTTGTTTAAACAAGTAGAACACTTAGGGTTAATTGTATTACCCGTCACGTTAACGTGCATTATATTAAATATATTATTCTTAAAAGAAGGCTCACAAGTCACCCTAAGCCTAGGCATACAGGCACACATTATTACTTCGATTATTGCATTTAGCATCTTGGGCCTTGCAGCTGTTCAAGCCATCTTACTATTCTTTCAAGACAGAACTCTTAGAAGTCATACAAATACGGGGATATTGCGCATCCTGCCTTCACTGCATGAAAGCGAAACATTACTGTTTCAAACTATCAGCTTAGGCGTCGTCATGCTCACGATCACTCTAGCTTCGGGCTTCATTTATCTTGAAGATATATTTGCTCAGCATTTAGCACACAAGACCTTATTATCATCACTCGCCTGGCTGGTATTCGTTATTCTTCTTTGGGGAAGGATGCAATTTGGCTGGCGCGGTACTACCGCTATTCGCTGGTCTCTATCTGGATTCACATTTCTAATTTTGGCTTATTTTGGTAGTAAGTTCGTCTTAGAATTAGTCCTCTAAATAAGTAAATCAGCTTTCCACCCTTGACAACCCTCGCGTAGTTTCCGTAAAACGGAGCTGTGTTTGACTACCTGGAGGAGCTCACAAGCTCTTGGACGATTATTCGATAAGTACTCTACTTACAGTTCTTGGAGTACTGCTATTTCTCTCAGCATTTTTTTCTGGCTCAGAAACTGCCTTAATGGCGCTAAACCGTTATCGCTTACGCCATCTTGCTAACAAAGGTCACCGCGGCGCACGCCTTGCGCAAAACCTTCTTGAAAAACCAGACCGCTTAATTGGTCTGA
Source organism: uncultured Gammaproteobacteria bacterium (assembly GCA_938074525.1). Lineage (GTDB taxonomy): Bacteria > Pseudomonadota > Gammaproteobacteria > UBA4575 > UBA4575 > UBA1858. The sequence continues at coordinate 11,168 of CALJEX010000074.1, read as the reverse complement.
TTTTACTCGGCAATAATATTGTTAATTTGCTTGCATCACCACTGGCCGCTTATGTCGGTTATCGTTTGTATGGCGATGTCGGCGTGTTTTCTGCCACCATCTTATTCATTATTGCCGTATTGATATTCGCAGAAGTTACACCTAAAACTTTAGCGGCTATGCATCCTGAAAAATTTGCATTCCCTGCCTCCTACATTTACACCCCACTGCAATACGTCACGTATCCAATAGTGTTATTAATTAACGCAATTGCAAATACGCTGCTTAAATTGTGTGGCGTCAGCGTAAAGCATGCTGGGCTAAGTTCACTCAGCAGAGATGAACTACGCACAGTAGTGCAAGAAGCCGGAGGTCTGATTCCGCGCACTCACCAAAATATGTTGATTGGTATATTAGATTTAGAATCAATTACTGTTGAAGACATTATGATCCCGCGCAATGAAGTATTAGGGGTAGACATTGATACTGACTGGGAAGATATTCGCTCGCAAATAGCTAATGCGCCCTTCACACGCATGCCTGTTTATCATGAAAATCTTGACAACATTATTGGCTTTTTACACTTGCGCAAAATATTTTCCCGCATTGTAGAGAACGAAATCTCATTAGAAGAACTGAAGCAAAATGTTAGAGAGCCATATTTCATCCCTGAAGGCACCAGCTTAAATAGACAATTGCTTAATTTTCAAAGGGAAAAAAGACGCATTGGATTAGTCGTCGATGAATACGGCGACATTCAAGGCTTAGTGACACTAGAAGATTTACTTGAAGAAATTGTTGGCGAATTTACTAACGACCCCGCAACCTTAACTACCGATATTCACCCACAAGAAGATGGGAGTTATGTCATTGATGGCAGCACTCATGTGCGAGATGTGAATAAAGCATTACACTGGAAACTACATGATGATGGACCACGCACGATCAACGGCCTTGTTCTAGAGCATTTAGAAACCATTCCAGTCACTGGCACCTCTGTTTTGATCGATGGACACCCAATTGAAATAGTCCGCATGCTAAATAACTCTATACGCACAGTACGCATCCAACCCAAAGTGACACCAGACATTGAGTAATTAATGCGCCCTAAAATTGATTTTTTGCGCGCATAAAGACACACTCTATATACTTTTCCAACAGCAGTAATTTAATGAGCAAAGCAACACAATACCAATGTGATGCCTGTGGGCATGCGTTTAACAAATGGAGCGGACAATGCCCAGAATGTAGCGCATGGAACACACTGGAAGAAACTCGCAGTATTCAAACTAGCGGCAAAGTGAGATCGATCACTCCCAAAGCAAGCAGCAGAGTGATTCCGCTTGCAGATGTCGACACCATTACCGACCCTAGAATTCAAACCAATCTTGGTGAATTAGATCGCGTACTTGGCGGCGGCATTGTTCATGGTTCTGTTGTCTTAGTCGGTGGCAGCCCAGGGATCGGTAAATCAACTTTGCTAATACAAATGTTAGCGTCGCTAGAACAATATCAAACCTTATATATCAGCGGCGAAGAATCTGCTCAACAAATATCTTTACGCGCGGAACGTTTATCATTAAACAAAGACAACATACGTTTACTTAGTAGCGTCTCTTTAGAAGAAGTACTATCTACGCTTCAAGCCACCAAACCCAAGCTAGTGATCGTAGACTCGATTCAAACATTAGCTAGTGAACAACTCAATTCTGCTGCAGGCTCCGTGTCGCAAGTGAGGGAATGCGCAGGCCAATTAGTTCAATTCGCCAAAAACTCTAACACCACATTATTTGTCGTGGGCCATGTAACTAAAGAAGGCACACTGGCTGGACCACGCGTGCTTGAACACATGGTCGATACGGTATTGTATTTTGAAGGTGATAGTAGCGATCGTTTCCGATTATTACGTGCAACTAAAAACCGCTTTGGCGCAGTCAATGAGCTAGGCGTATTCGTGATGCAGGAAACAGGATTAAAAGGAGTTAAAAATCCTTCCGCATTGTTTTTATCTCACCATCAAACACCGGCCGCAGGCAGCGTTGTCATGGTAACGCGCGAAGGCACACGTCCATTAATGGTAGAGGTACAATCATTAGTTGACGACAACCCTTCCAACAACCCTCGCAGACTGGCACAAGGTATCGAGCAAAACAGATTATCAATGTTATTAGCGGTAATGAATCGACATGGTGGCATTTCTTTACACAATGATGATGTGTTTATTAACGTGGTAGGCGGCGTACGCGTTCAAGAACCTGCAGTAGATTTACCTATCTTATTAGCCACGTTATCCAGTTTTCGTGATTTTATATTGCCACGAGAGTTAGTGGTGTTTGGTGAAGTTGGATTAGCTGGCGAAATCCGTCCCGTCCCCAATGGTCAAGAACGCTTACGCGAAGCCTCTAAGCATGGATTCAAACATGCAATCATTCCTGCCGCGAACGCACCCAAAGATGGTATTGAAGGACTAGAAATCATTCCCGTCTCAAGACTATCTGAATCAATTGATTGGGTGTTAAATAACTATGCCCGCTAAACCCACCCTATCAAATTCAGGACTTGCGCCCACTCACGCAGTCGTTGCCGTCGATCAATTTGGTGAACAGCGAGATGTCAGAGTATCCGGAGAGTCACCTTTAACTCTCAAGGTAGATGACAAAGAAGTCGTTACCTTAATGACTTTAGGCACTCATCCAGAGTTACTTGCTTTAGGTTATTTGCGCAATCAAAGACTCATTGAAGACATTGCTGACATTGAATCGGTCGATGTTGATTGGGACAAAGAAAGCGTACAAGTCACCACAAGAAGTGGTCACGGCATTAGTAATTGGCAAGAAAAATTAAGTAAACGTACTGTCACCACAGGCTGCGGGCAAGGTACAGTATTTAGTTGCACGTTAGATAAGTTATACGACAAGAAATTACCCCAGGTGCAGATCAAACAATCTCTGTTATACGATCTATTAAAATCAATCACAGGTTACAACGAAATCTACAAACAAGCCGGAGCGGTACATGGCTGTGCTTTATGCCAAGGCACTAAGATTTTAAACTTTGTTGAAGATGTAGGCCGACACAATGCGGCCGATGCTATTTCAGGAAGCATGTGGCTAGACGGCATTAGCGGTGAAGACAAAATTTTCTATACGACCGGAAGACTCACATCAGAAATCGTGATGAAAGTCACTCATATGGGCATACCTATATTATTGTCGCGCTCTGGCGTGACTCACATGGGCTTAGAATTGGCTAGAGATTTAGGCGTGACTATGATTGCGCGTGCAAAAGGCAAGGCGTTTTTAGTTTATAACGGTAGCGAAAATATTATCTACGACAACAAGCCTGACAAACCAGCAAGATAGATTTTCCCACTACAATCTAGTCAAGATCCTCTGCTAATGATGCGCGCATAGCATCAGATACTGCATCGACAGTGACAGAATATTTATCATGCTTAATGCCAGCACTAATGGCAGCACCTGCTTTAACCGCCTTGACCATATCAGCACTTAGCTCAAAGCGTGCGAAGTGAACTGATGATGTTTTATCTTCTGTTTCGCGCTCTAAATCTTCATTACAGATTGGATAGACTTCATCAAAACCATCAACAGCAACCCACACAGTTTTCTCGATGCCAATCAATTCACCTAAACGCTGACGACGAATTTCTTCATCGTCATACTCAAGCATAAAAGTTGCCTTCCAATTACTACCATCAGGTATTAATGGGTTATAAGCATCAAGTTCTTCTTGGATACCGTCTGCTTCAAATACTTTTTCAGCACGCAGCATCTCTTGAACTTGATAATGCATCAAAGTACGATCTTCAAAATGTAGCGTGGCATGCTCACCCAATCGCAACACTCGATTCTTTTTATGCTCGATCATTTTTGCGCGAAACTCTGCACGCATTGCAGAATATTCTTCTAGTGAGTAAAGGTCTTGTTTGGTTAGCTTTTGCATCATCTATTGTTCTCTCGATTATCCTATAGCCCGTAAGCAATTCTTAGCAATGTCATCGGATGTGTAGCATCCGAATCATCCTTCATCCCGTTAGAAATCTGGTGCCCTGCCATTGGGCAATCACTGCTGTAGTAATCAGCTTGTGATTTCTGAAGTTTAGTGACCACTGGACGACATATTTTCATGGAGACCTCATGAAACTCTTTTTTCACCGCATAGGTACCGTCATGTCCTGAACAACGTTCTAATACTTCTAATTCAGTGTCTGGAATGAGATTGAGTACATCACGTGTTTTCAACCCAATCCTCTGTACACGCAAATGACAAGATGCATGATAAAAAACTTTACCTAGCGATTGATTGAAATCAACATTCAATTGATCATTTTTATGTTTTTTATAAAGATACTCAAATGGATCGAAAATATGCTCTTTAACTCGTTGCACACCTTCATCATCAGGAAACATAAGCGGCAATTCTTGCTTAAACATAAGCACACATGAAGGCACTGGCGCCACAATATCCCAACCTGCATCAATCCACTTCAACATGGTGGGAATGTTAGCGTCTTTCAATTTAGCCACCGCTTCCAAATCACCCAGCTCAAGTTTTGGCATGCCGCAACAGCTTTCTTTTTCCATAATAGAAATAGAAATTTTATTATGCTCAAATACTTTCACCAAATCATTGGCAATCTCAGGTTCATTAAAATTGTTATAGCAAGTAACAAATAACGCCACTTTACTCTCAGCCTGCGTATCTACAGAGAGGGCTTTTTTAGATAAGATTTTTCGTGCGGTTTTAGTATGGTACTTAGGTATTTTTGCATCCGCATGCACACCCAAAGTTTTTTCGAGTGCTTTACGGCCTGCTTTCATTCCGCCTACCGAATTCACTATTTGAGAAACCACAGGAATACCTGCTAGCTTTCCAACGGTATCGGTTCCACTTAAAATTTTATCGCGCTTTTTAATATCACCTTTACGGAATTTAATTGCTTTGGCACGCAGCATAAGGTGTGGAAAATCTACATTCCATTCATGCGGAGGAACATAAGGGCATTTGGTCAAATAACATAGGTCACACAGATAACAATGGTCGACCACTTTGGTGTAATCTTTTTGGTCGACACCATCCACTTCCATCGTGTCAGATTCATCAACCAAATCAAATAAGGTTGGGAATGAATTACATAAACTCACACAACGGCGGCAACCATGACAGATATCAAACACTCGCTCAAGTTCGGCATTGAGTGATTGTTCGTTATAAAAGTCTGGATTGTTCCAATCGATAGGGTGTCTAGTAGGCGCTTCTAGGCTACCTTCACGCGTACCAGATGTCGCCACGTGCTTGTCCTTTTAATTTTAAATAATAGAAGTTTAGTCGCATACTGAGATCACTCAGTATGCGGCAGCGATAACTTAACCGTCTAAGTTATCGAGTGCTTTTTGGAAACGATTAGCGTGTGAACGCTCCGCTTTCGCTAGCGTTTCAAACCAATCAGCAATTTCTTCAAAACTTTCATCACGCGCTGATTTTGCCATTCCTGGGTACATATCAGTGTACTCATGAGTCTCACCAGCTATTGCTGTTTTAAGATTGTCGCCAGTTGCACCAAATGGAAGACCTGTCGCTGGATCGCCACATTCTTCTAAATACTCTAGGTGTCCGTGAGCATGACCTGTCTCACCTTCCGCAGTTGATCTGAATACAGTTGCAACGTCATTGTAACCCTCAACATCAGCCTTTGCTGCAAAGTATAGATAGCGACGATTTGCTTGTGACTCTCCAGCAAACGCAGCCTTTAAATTTTCTTCAGTCTTAGTACCTTTAAGAGACATTCGGTTGACCTCCAGTTAAAATATGTAAGTTAAATGAGAAACATTCTGATTTAGAATGAGTCTAAAACGGCGCAAGATTAGAATAAGTCTAAATATTTGTCAACATCATTGCACCACTGTACTTCCCGTTTAACAATACACCCATAATAATCAAATCCTGGAGAGACTTGTGCCTCGTAAAAAAGCGGCCCCAAAAATAGACTTTGAAAAATCACTAGCCAAACTTGAAGAAGTGGTAGAAAAACTTGAGTCAGGTGATCAACCGCTTGAGGAAGCACTAAAATTATTTGAAGAAGGCATCTCACTAACACGCGGATGTCAGCATGCACTCAAACAAGCCGAAGAAAAAATCACTATCCTCAGCCAACAAAACGAAGAGTGGTTGCCAGAATCAGAGGGGTCTGTAGGAGATTTTCTTGACGGAACTAGCTGAATACTTAGCCACATGCAGTCAACGTGTAGAATCATTTTTCGATAGAAATCTCCCAAGCAAAGATCAAGCACCTACCACCTTACATGGCGCTATTCGCTATTCAGCAATGAATGGCGGCAAACGAATTCGCCCGGCACTAGTTTACGCAACGGCGGAAACATTAGGTATCGAATTATCTGAGATAGACTGCATCGCTGGCTCAATTGAGCTTATGCACAGTTATTCGTTGATCCATGATGACTTACCCGCCATGGATGATGATGATCTGAGACGCGGCAAACCAACTTGCCATCGAGCTTATGATGAAGCAACAGCTATTCTTGCCGGTGATGCGATGCAAGCATTAGCATTCTCCGTATTAACTGACCATTCTATTCCCGGTCCCGAACCAGCATTACGCTCGCAGCTGACTAATCAGTTGGCACATGCGGTAGGTTCACTAGGCATGGCCGGCGGTCAAGCCATGGATTTAGCCGCTGTCGATAAAGACATATCTATACAAGCACTTGAATACATACACCGACAAAAAACCGGTTGCTTAATCCGTGCCTGTATAGATATGACACAAACTTGTTGTACAACACTAAACCAACAACAACGTTCAAGTCTGTTACAGTTTAGTGAACACCTTGGTATTGCCTTTCAGATTCGCGATGATATTTTAGATGTGATCAGTGATACAGACACACTAGGCAAACCACAAGGTTCAGATAGCGATCAGAACAAACCTACTTATGTAAGTATTTTAGGTCTTGAGGAATCTGAAAGACGCTGTGACACTTTTTACAAACAAGCACTAGATTGCCTGGATGAATTTAAACCTTCATCTAAATGGCTACGTATGCTGGCTGAACATATTGTTTGCCGACAGCATTAATTAACTGCGCCATGAATAAACATTAGTATGGAAACTAGCGACTATCCAACGCTCGATAAAATTGAGCTACCTAAAGACCTAAGAGATTTACCCATCTCTCAGGTTCCGACTGTATGCCATGACTTAAGAAATTTCTTACTCGCTTCAGTCTCTAAAAGTGGCGGGCATTTTGCTGCTGGCCTCGGTGTTATCGAGCTTACTGTTGCCTTACATTATGTCTACAACACTCCACAAGATAAATTACTCTGGGATGTTGGTCATCAAAGCTATCCACATAAAATTCTTACTGGTCGCAAACATCAAATTGAGTCTATCCGCACGCGAGGCGGCTTAGGTCCATTTCCATGTCCCGAAGAAAGTGAATATGACTGTTTTACAGTTGGTCACTCAAGCACATCAATTGGTGCCGCACTGGGCATGAACTTATCTTTTCAGTTAGACAATCGCGCACAACAAGCCGTGCCCATTATTGGCGATGGCGGACTTACTGCAGGCATGGCATATGAAGCGCTCAATCACCTAGGTGACATACGTGCCAACATGTTAATCATCCTTAATGATAATGAAATGTCCATCTCACCCAACGTTGGTGCAATGACTAATTATCTGACTCGTATGTTATCTGGGCGCGTCTTTTCTAATATGCGTGAAGGTAGCAAACGCTTACTCAAACCGATGCCACCCATGTGGGAACTAGCACGCCGTACTGAAGAGCATGTTAAAGGTATGTTTGCTCCCGGCACTTTATTTGAAGAAATGGGAATTCGATACTTCGGTCCCGTTGATGGTCATGACTCGGTTTCGCTCGTCAAGACATTGCGCAACATCAAACAAATTGAAGGGCCAAAAATTCTTCACGTCATCACTAAAAAAGGTAAAGGTTATTCGCCTGCTGAACAAGATCCGGTTGGCTACCATGCTGTACCAATATTTGACCCAACTATTGGTGTCGAAAAAAAATCTGGCGTAGCGACGAAACAAACTTATACACATGTATTTAGTGATTGGATCTGCGACATGGCGCAAAAAGATTCTCGCCTAGTCGCCATTACTCCTGCTATGCGAGAAGGCTCTGGATTAGTCCGTTTCCAAAAAGAATTCCCTGATCGATATTATGATGTAGCCATTGCTGAACAACACGCCGTCACTGTGGCCGCCGGTTTAGCGATTGCCGGACACAAACCTGTCGTCGCCATATATTCAACATTTTTACAACGTGCTTATGATCAACTGATTCATGATGTGGCAGTGCAGAACTTGCCGGTTGTTTTCGCCATTGACCGTGCTGGCGTAGTCGGCCCTGATGGTAAAACACACACGGGTAGTTATGATTTAAGCTTTTTACGCTGCATTCCTAATATGACCATCATGGCACCTGCCAATGAATGTGAAACTAGACAAATGTTACAAACTGGCTTTGAGATTAATGGCCCCAGCGCAATTCGTTATCCGCGCGGCACAGGACCTGGCAGTACAGTACAAAATGACTTTGAAACATTAGAAATTGGTCGCGCACACGAAGTACGCACAGGAGAAAATATAGCCCTATTATCTTTTGGTTCTATGTTAGCGAGCGCATTAGAAGTTGCTAACCAGATCAATGCGACTGTAATCAACATGCGCTTCATCAAACCCATCGATGAAGAAATGATTTCTCGCATAGCATCAACACATTCATTACTTGTCACGATTGAAGACAATGTCGTGATGGGTGGCGCTGGTAGCGCCGTCAACGAAGTCATCGCGACACAACAAATTGCTGTTAAATTATTAAATTTAGGCCTACCCGATCATTTCCAAGAACATGGATCACGTGAAGAATTGCTCGCGGATGCCGGCCTAGACAGCAAGTCAATTGCCGCTAAGATTAACGGAATATATCCGCTTAGGGATTGCGCAGCTAAAAGTGCTCACGTAGTATCAGGGTAATTAGCAAATAAAACACTACAAATTCTAGATATTAATCAAGAGGTTAGAAACATGAGCGCGAGCGCTGGAGATGTTGCAACAACGATTCCTGATACACAAAACAAAGCGGACACGCGCCAAATTCCGATTGATAAAGTCGGGATCAAGGCGATCAAACATCCCGTACGCGTGCTTGATCGTTCAGGTGGCGAACAAAACACTATTGCCGAATTCAATATGTATGTGAATTTGCCACACAATTTCAAAGGCACTCACATGTCTCGCTTTGTAGAAATTCTCAATGAATATGAACGAGAAATCTCAGTTAAATCCTTTAACGAAATGTTAGAAAAAATGGCTGAGCGCCTTGAAGCAGATTCAGGTCACATTGAAATGACTTTCCCGTACTTTGTAAAGAAAACTGCACCTGTAAGTGGCGTAGAAAGTCTGCTTGATTATCAAGTATGTTTTCGCGGCGAGATTAATGACAAGAAACCACGAACAGATGTGGTTGTTCTGGTGCCAGTGACAAGTTTATGTCCATGCTCAAAAAGCATTTCTGACTATGGTGCGCATAACCAACGCTCACACATAACTATTTCCGTACGCATTAAGGACTTTGTTTGGGTAGAGGAATTAATTGAAATGGTTGAGCAGCAAGCATCTTGTGAACTTTATGGACTACTAAAACGTCCAGATGAAAAGTATGTCACTGAACGTGCTTATGATAATCCTAAGTTTGTGGAAGATTTAGTGCGCGATATTGCCACTCAACTTAACAATGATGATCGTATTGATGCGTATACCGTGGAATCAGAAAACTTTGAGTCTATCCACAATCACTCTGCATACGCTTACATCGAAAAAGACAAACGCGTTTAATACGCATTTTGTTTAGCCAGTAGTACGAAACACTTGATACGCACTGAGTATTTGATTCAATATGATGCGCGCATCATGTTCTGATACGACACTTCCTTCATTGTCATCAGCAAAATGTACAGTGATTAATGTCTGTGCATTTTGTGGCAGCAAATGCACCTGATAACGTGAACTCTGTAGCGTCATTCCAGAAGGCAAATCCAAGTTGCTGGTATCAATAAAGTAAACGCCTTTAGTTCTACTCTGCTCGAATATTGATAGACCTGTTCGATCTAAAGCAATGCCTGTACGACGCCATACTCGACTGTATTGATCACCAACAAATAGCACTGGGATACCATCAATATCTTGCAAATCGATATGTAAACGAGGACCTTGTGTATTGGCTACTTCAAAGATTGCATCTTGACGCGACTTACCTAAGTGTTCCATTAAGCCAACCATCACTTCAGCTTCTGTTTCAGGATCACTTTTAGCCGTCGTCCAAACCCCACCTTGCTCAGTAATTGTCTTCAATTCTGCCTTGCGCTGACTGACAAAAATATTTGTCACCGCATTTGGTTCACGCTCGACACGTATACGAAACTTGCTTCGTGTGGCGGCTATTTCGCGACCATTAATTAAGCCGCTACTACTAGAATCAACTTGCTCAATCCAATCTGTTTCCATCACTCCAGTCGATGGAATATCTTTATCTAGCGCAATTCCTTGATTAGCCCAGAATGAACGTAATAAAGGCCATACATTAACAGGATCCACTTCCGCCTCTAACCAACGTAAATCACCTTCACGACGTAAAGACACATCAACAAATTCTGGCGCGACACTGGCGTCTAGCGCTTTACCATAGGTTTCGACAGCACTCACTCTGTCATTCGCTGTTTGCGGAATGGTTAAACTTTCATCCCACTCCGGCGTGACTAATTCTGGTGGTGCTTCTAAACCACCGACACTACCGGCTTCTCCGTATTTAGTCCCTGCAAGATTTTTCACAAATGCACATGAATGTAATACGCATAGCGCAGAAATTAACACACTTAATTTAACTATTTTTTTATTCATGTTTATATTTAGCATTTAAAGGCAACCGGCTTTTTTCAAGGCGCTACGCATCACATCATGATATTGCTTATCTAAAGGGGTAAGCGGCAAACGTAATCCTGATGGAATTAATCCCATTTCATGTAAAGACCATTTAGTTGGGATAGGGTTCGATTCAATAAATAAATCGCGATGCAGGTCTTCAATCTTAGCATTTATTTCTTGTGCCTTTTCACGCTCA